>DATIKU010000009.1 GCA_035477215.1 Spirochaetota bacterium
AACTGAGGGCGAAAAGAAGGACGAACGCGCCGAGCGCGATGGCCGCCGCCGTCAGACGGCTTTTTTCGAGTCTTTCTTTGAGGTAATCGAGGAATTGTTTGATCATGGTCCGGTCCTGTGAATGGTTTGAGTGGCCAAGCCCGGCTGAAGTTTAACGAGACGACCGGATGGCGCACATCGTCATTGTATCGTTTCCCGAGCGGAATATTTCAATCAAGGCGAATACACCGGAAAAGAGACCCGGGCCAAGCGAGCCGATAGCGTAACAGGTACGGTCAGCGCCTTTTAATTTCAATCAGATGGAAATCGAAATGCCCGCTCATCAGAGTAAAGTGTTTGTCGATTGTTGCAAGCGATAAATTATGCCTGATCACATGCTGGAGGAGTATAAGGTCGGGGATTCCGACATTGTTGATGCCGTTTTTCATGTTGATTGTCTGAAAATCGATAATTTCCTTCCAGTCGATCACAATCGGGTTGGCACGAACGGCCATCAAAGTCTCTATGAGGTTCGACTCATTTTTTATCTTCAGCGAAGGGATAAGTTCGGCCAGTATCAGATCGTTGGTGCATATTTGATTATTATCAATAAAACCGTTCAATAGCCCGGCATCAACGGCATTAGAACCGCGAAAGTACTCGATCCAGACCGAGGTATCGATCAGAACACAGGTCATCTTTCCCGCAACCTGTCGATATCGATGTCCAATTGTACTTTGCCTTGATAGTTCTTGATGTTTTTTACTTTTTCCCTCTGAATCAGATTGGTCAGGGCTTCTTTAATGACATCGGTTTTTGTTTTGCTGTTTGTAAGCTTCATTGCTTCAGCGATCAGGTTTTCGGGCAGATCGATAGTCGTTCTCATGGCTATTCCTCTTTATGCATAAAATACGATAAATATATGTATTGTCAAGATAAATAATATGCACACGGGAAGAATGCCGCACTATCAAAAAATAATGCCCCTCTCTTTTATAAAAAAGAGAGGGGGCACCGGGGTGAGTTCAGAACACCAGGTTAAAACCGCCCATCACGAAATTACGAGTGCCTTCCGAGGACGAATACGCGTCGCCCGGCAGGAACAGGCCGTAATTCACGAAGAAGGCCAGGTCGCTGAAGATCGCCCAGCGAAGCGAGAGATCGGCGCCGTGTCCGAGGAAGCGTTCGTCGAGCGGGCCTTCGCCGACGGAGGCGGTGGCCTCGGGCTTGTCTTTCATATAGTAGCTGTAGCGCGCGATGACGTTCAGGCGCTTCAGCCAGGCCTTTTCCGAGGCGTAGAAGGGCAGAAGCGAGAAGCCGAGCCGCGCTATGTGGAGGTTCCTGAGCTGCGGCCGCAGGGCGAATCCGCCGACATAGGTGCCGAAATAGGTAAAGCTGGTGTCGTCGGTGTTCGTGATCGCGGTGTCGTCATCGCCCGAGCCGTACGCGTACTGAAAGAGGAGCGCCGGATTGTAGGCCGCGTCGAAATAGTAATTGAGGCCGAACAATCCGGCCATCGCCTTGACGGTGTCCTTTTCGCCGGTCGTGGAATACCTGATATAGCTTTCGCCCATCTGGTAGATGAACTCGGTGTAGTAATCCATGCCGTCGAGGATAAGGCCCTTGAGGCCGGCCCCGTAATACTGCGAGTCGTACCGGCTCTTGGTGCCCGCTTCCTCATCCTGCCGGTCCATCTGCATAAGGGCGAGGAGATAGAAAGTCTGGTTGACGAAACCCCGCTCGATCGTGCCGCCGGCGAATACGCGCTTTGCCCCGTCGGTGAAATCCTTGCCCGAAAGCCCGTAGGGGTTCTGGTCCTTGTCGAGAAGCCCGGTATACACGCCGAAGGCCTTTATGTCCACGAAACGGCTGTAGATGTTAAGCTCGGCCCCGTCGCCGCGACCGTTGAAGGCGAGGCCCGTGCCGAGGATGAAGTACTTGCGCCCGGCTGCGAAGCGCAGCGTCCCGCCGGGTGTGGCCATCTGTATGAAGGCGAGGTCCAGGTCGATGGTGTTCTCGCTTTCGGGCTTGGTGCGGTTCTTCTCCATCAGCCCGGTGAGGTAAACGTCCTTGCCGCGAACGTAAATAAAGCTGTTCTTCCACAGGGTGCTCTGCATCCAGAGGCGCGCCGTGGTGACCGAGGTGGTGAGCGCGCTGTCGGTTCCCCTGCGCTCGTCGATGATCACCGGGGTGATCCAGCCGCCGTAGGAAAGCGTAAACGGCTTCCAGGCCGCGGGTGCGGGCCGCATCTGCGGATCGGCGTTCAGGTCGTACGAGAGGTCCTCGCCGATCGGGGGGGCCGCCTGCGCGAAGAGCGAGCCGGCCGCCGAAAATAAAACCAGTAAGAGCGTGAGCGTGAGGGTGATACGCGCCGGGTGTCTCATTTCTCAACCCCCGCACGCTCGGCCACCCTGGCCACTATTTCCATAAGCTCCGCGCCGGAGAGCACGTCCCACTCGCTTTTATCGGCGGGCATTATGCCGTTCGCCCCGCAGGCGACCACGGCGTAGCGCTCGTTTTGAAAGATGGCGTACATCAGCGAATCGCCGAGCCTGAGGTAGCGCGCCGCCATGTAGGCGAGCGTGCGCCGGCGCAGCGGATCGGTTTCGGTAAACGTTTTGTCGGGGAATACGCCCTCTTTTACAAGGTACTGCCTGCCGGCGTTGAAATCTTTGGGCTTCTGAGCCATGGTGAGCGCGAATAGCTTCACCGCGTCGCCCACGGTCGCCGTGGGCCGGTCGCCGAGCTCGGCGTAATAGTTGATGTTGCCCATGTCCTGTGAAAAAGCGGGCAGAGCGAAAAAAACCGCTATAAAAAAAACCGCCGTTTTTCGTCTCATCTTTTTCTCCTTTATATCTGTGCGCCGCGTCCGCGGCATCCCGAACGCGCTCCGAACCACCTTCCAGGACCCGGAACGCCGGTAAAAACTAAGCTACACCCGTCAGGTGTCAGTCAATAATCGGCCACAACAGGTCGACCGTTACGCTGGCGCTTCCGCCGACGTTGTTGTTGTAGAAATCGAGCGCGTCGTCGAAGTTGTCCACAAGCTGGTCGCCGAAGTTCTCGAGCCCTGTCTGCTCGTCGCCGGTTATATTGGCCGGGTTGAGTGGCGTGATGGCGCCGTTGCGGAGGTCGCCGAGCAGTGGATCGGGCCGCATGTTGCCGGGGCGAAGATTGAAAGAGGAGCGCCCGCCCACGTTGCGGTTGACGCCGCTGTTGTTCGACGCGTTGACCGACCCGTCCGGCACCTGTATACTGGTGCCGAAGGCCGGGCCGTGCGAGGTGTTCTGCTCGGTCCCGCGCACCGACGACGTGGCCACCGGCGTTACGATGTTGAAGCGCGTTTTGAGCGTGCCGATTCGCTTGACGCGCGCGTTCACCGAGCCGTTCTTGAGGCCTATCACGTTGTCCGACGAGCTTTTGGTGAAGCTGTTCTTCAATACCTTGATGGTGGTGAGAGGCTTCACCGTAAGCAGGTTGTCGTCGATGTTCAGCACCGCCTGCGAGTTCACCCCGGTCATCACCATGGTGCCTTCTTTTATGGTCTGCCCCTTGGCCAGCGGCCTCCATGCAGCGCCGTCTTTGTATGCGGCATCGCCCCTGGCGGAGACCACGAGGACCGCGGCGTTGGCGGTGGTGAGGGTGAAAAGCGTTATCGCCGAAAAAGCGACTACCGCTGTTAACATTCTGTTCATCATCTTTCTCCTTTATTGTTCGACATAATATGTTTCATCTTCGTTTGATGTCAGCATGTAATCAATAGTACATTAGTGTGCTTATTAACAATTTGCGTAAAACTCATATGTCGATTGCCCCTCGCCGTATGGATTGGTTGCGGCAATTTTATAATAAGTGGGATTGGGTTCTTCAGAGCCTCCCCTCCCTGTCGGATCAATAAACCTGTATCCAACATTATCGAAATCCTCTTTCCGGCCGGCTGCTATCGGTATGAACGGTCCACCCGGCTGGGATGAGCGATAGATGATAAAACCGATAAGGCCGATAGGCTCTCCTGTCGAATAACTCCAGGATATATTAACGCCTGGACCACTAATTGCATACGTATTATTAGGCGGATAGGGAAGCTCTCCCATCTGAATGGGAATCGTCACATTTTCCCCCGCAGCGAGGTCTTTCGTCGCGATACCGCCCATGAGACGGCTGTCGGCATCGTCGTAGCCCACAATGGTGAATACCCGTGCCGGGCCCGAAGGCATGTCGAGCGTAATCTCGCCGGTGTCCGTGGGGATCGTCCTGTCGATCGTTCTCATCCCCGCGCCCGAAACCGTCAGGTCAATCCTGTTGAAAAACACGCTGGGGGGATCGGCCTGGAGCCGTGTGCTGAAAGTCAGAAACGCGAGTATACGGTCGACGATCGACGGCCTGTCGACTTTCGCGACATGGTTGCCGATGTTGATCGTCACCGTGGCCATATCGCCGCCGGCGCAACCGGTGATGAAAAAAGCCGTGGCGAAGAGAGCCAGTATAAACAACGTGGTAAGGTATCTTCTCTTAAACGTGTACATTTGATTACTCCCATCCTTCGCTTGGTTGTCAGACCCGTCAAACAGATTCAAAACTAAATAGAATAAAGCACATTTAATTCGCGGCAGGAACAAGTAAATAATGAATTTTGTTTCATCTCCGCCCCGTGCCCTTTACCAACCGTTGGAGAAGCCCGGGGTAGGTTCGCTTTCCCCGTACTGGTTGAGTGCGCTGATCCTGTAATAACTGGCTACCGATGAAGGATCGCCCCAAACCCCTGTGGGGTCTGTTAAAAAATATATGCCTCCGTCGTAATACGATTCCCTGGAGCCCGCGCTTATTACATAATATGTGCCGGGACCATCCCCTGTGTTGTTGGCACGGTATATTTTAAACCCGAGCAGGTCTGAGGGCTCCGGGAACGTTACGTATTCCCATTGCAGATAAATACCGCTCGGACTTCCGGATCCCGCCGAGTAGCTGTTCGGAGCGGATAAGAGATATCCCATCTGGATGCTGATAGTTGTGCTTTCGCCGGGCGAGAGATCCCTGGTCGTGATTCCGCCCATGTATCGATACCCGACCTCGTCATAGCCAACGACGGTGAAGGTGCGCGCCGCACCGGAGGGTACGTCGAGGGTAAGCTCGCCGCTTTCCGGGATGTTCCGAGTGATGGAGGCCATCCCCGCACCGCTGACCATAAGGCTAACGTCATAAACATCGAAGGGCACCGGGTCCGCCTGCACCCTAGAGCTCAGGCTCAGAAAGGCGATTATGCGGTCAACAACCGATGGCATATCCGCCTTCGCCAACTGGTTTCCCACGCGGATCGTCACCGTGGCCATGTCGCCGCCGGCGCAGCCGGTGAGGCCGCCGAAGCCCGCCATCAAGGCGATGATCACTAAGGCTGGAATAACAACGCGTAATGCTTTAGCATTCATGGCACATCCTCCAGGAGGGGAAATTGTCACTGTTCCTTGGCCGCGGTTTTATTAATGAATACCCTCAACCCGAGAAAATGTATGAAATATTTTTGCATTCGTCAACTATTATTGACCGGCCCTCTGAAAAAGTGAACGTCGTGCAGTAAGAGAATGCCGTTCAAATCCCCCCGCCTCCGGGCCGGCTAACGACGCGACCTCCTGTCGCAACGCCGGCATTAGCACCTCCTGTGCGTCACGCACTCCTTTTTTAATGAAGAGGGCTCCAGTTATGCGTACTTTCAGCGGAAGATTAATGCCTTTATTCTTTCTGACGGCAACATGTTTTTTCAATAGGGCTCCCCTTTATCAAAGGAGAGCTGCCGGAGGCTGAGATGGTATACACAGGCCGCGGCGAAAGCGGACCGGTATTCTGAATAAGGCTCCCCTTTATCAAAGGGGAGCTGCCGGAGGCTGAGAGGATTTAACGGGGATCATCCGGTGGAGTCCGGGCTTCAACGACGGCAACGCCGAAGGATTATACGGCTTTATACGCCGTCTCTGGAGTCAGTTCAATCTTTTCGCCTGTCGCCTTTTCATACAGGGTTTCCGGGGCGATATCGATCTCGCCGTTTTTCCAGGTAATGGTTCCGAACTCAATGCAAAACTTCGCGAACTCCCGGGTGTCGCGTATGTCGGAGTATATTTCCCCTTCGCCGATATAGTTGCCAAGATCGACAATCCCGGACTTCCCGTCGCGGAAAAAAAGCCGTATCCGATGGTCCCCCTCGTGTCGGGCGTCTATTACGTCAAAAAACATGGAAACCTCCTATTGCAGCGGCTCGATTCTGAACGTATGCTTTTTATTGCTTGCCAGGGCCCAGTTTTCAACCAGTTCTCTCTGATGCATTGTTGCCCATTCCATGACGAGTCCCATCGCCTTCGGCGGAAAATTACCCATGAGAATGCTGAAGTTATGGATGTCCACCAGTATCTGAAAATCATTGTAATACGCATGAAAATGCGGCGGAGCATGGTCGTTGGCGTACATGCGGATTACAATACCATAGAATCGTGATAATTCCGGCACCTCAATTCACCTCGACGCCCGGCATGAAATCGAAATCATCATTATCGAATGTATCACAGTATTGTCTGAAGGGCAATCAAATTAAGGCAGTCCGTCATTTTGCTGAAAGGCCATGGAGTATTCCTGCAATTTCCCGCTTCAGGCCCGACTCCCGACGCGATAACTTGTCGCACCGACGTGCCGGTGTGCCGTGTGCGTTACGCATCCCTTCGATGAAGGGGGCTGTGGATATCAGGCGACGATCATGATCGTCGCCTGATATCAATCAACCGGTGGCATGAATACAGCCCTCCTTTACCAAGATGGATCTGCCGGGGGCTGAGAGGATTCAATCAGCTCCCGCGCCGGCCGGCCGATACCATATACCGGCGGCCTGCCAAATTCAGCCCGGCGCTTAAAGCCCGACAATTATGTCCGCCAGCTGGTCCGCCCCGTTTTCGTCGAAATAATGCTCCTGGCAGTTTTCCAGGCGCCAGATAGTGTCGGAAAACCTCAGTGGAAGCGGCTCCATCACCGCCTCCTTGTCGAAATAGACCACTTCCCAGAACTGGTTATAACCGGCACCGCAGACGACAAAATCGAAGGCGTTGAAATAATCCACGATGGGGAAAATGCCCCCGCCGCCGATATTCGTGGTATTGAAAATCTCGTACCCCTCACCGCCGAGATATTCGTATTTTTCCACGAGGCTTTCAAGGTAACCTTTTTCGAAATTCAGCGCGATAAGGCAGTTACGCTTTTTCGCAGAAAGGCCCAGAAGTCGGGCCGCCGCTTCCCGCGGCATGATCTCGTCGCGGTTGCGGATGAGAATCGGATTGATTGTCCGCATGCGGATGCGCGCGTTAAACGGTTCGATGCCAAGCACATGATCGTAATGGGAGGCGTTAAATTCGATTTTCCCGTCGGGAAGGTCGATCTGAAAAAAGTCGTCACGCACCATGATCGTAAGGAATATTTTTTTGCATCGAAGGCCTTCGATGAAATGGTATGGGGCGAACCAGAGCCGGTCGACTATCAATACGTCCGGCTCGAGTTTAGAAAGAGTCTGGTAAAGGCGCGAAGATTCATACATTTGACGTGAGAGTACACGCTCGTCTTCGAGGGGGATCTCGATGCGGTCGCTGAATGTTCCGGCAATTTCGGCGCTGCCGCCGGCGCACAGAATGATGTACTCGCACTGGATCTCCGCGCGTTTCAGCGCATTACCGATGGCAATGCCGCGGACGATTCTTCCCGTTCCGGATACTCCCGATGTATAATATACGATTTTCATGGATTCCGTTCCGTCGCCGCTTTCCATACGCGACTTTGCGATGGGAGTCAAGAACGAATTGGCGTGCCCGGTCGCCGTGCGGGATGATGATCATTCCCCGTCTTCCGGC
>DATIKU010000010.1 GCA_035477215.1 Spirochaetota bacterium
GCCCTCCAGGCCATGGCCATGCTGCTCCATTCGCTCGACGACCACCTCCACGACGGCGAGCTTCCCGCAACGCACCTGGCCCTGCTCATACGGAGCGAGGCCTGGCGCCGCTACCGCGCGGGCATCGGGCTCCTTGCCGAAGGCGACGCCGCCATGCCGGTCCTCGCGGAAGACCTCATCGACGCCTATTACCGCGGAGTGACTGCGCTCGAGGTCCCCGATACCCTGGACGCCTACATGGAAAGATTCCGCGGCGAAATGGCGACCTGGAACGCCGCGCCGCTTATCCTCGCCCGCTTGCGCGGTTTGGATGACGATTCGCTTGGCGGTATTCGCCGCGCTTACGAGTGCTTCGGCATTGCCTGGCGGCTCCTCGACGACCTCCAGGACGCGGAGGAGGACTTCGCCGCGCGTCGCCGGACCGCGCTTTACATGACGCTCCCGCCGGAGGGTCGTGTTTGCTGGGAAAACGGCGAACGTAACGGCCTTCGGTCGATCATTGAATCCTGTCGCGCGGTGGAGCGCATATGCGGGATCATTCTGGAATTGCTCGAAGACGGCGCGCGGCGCGCCGAAACGCTCGGCATGCCCGGCCTCGCCGCGGAATACCGCGAGCTCGCAGGGCCGATCGCGGTCCTCGCGCCGGTTTTCGTCGGGGAACGAAGGCCCTCGAAGATTACCGCGCCGCCGCCGCGCGTGAGAACCTCAGCATCGAGCTCACCACGCGCTGCGGCAACGCCTGCGCGCACTGCTTTGTACGTTCCCAGGCGGCGAACCACGCGGACATGCCCTTCGACACGGCCGCCGCGGTTCTGCGCGACGCGCGTAAAGCCGGTTATCGCAGCGTCCACCTTACCGGGGGCGAGCCGCTGCTGTGGAACGGACTGTACGGCCTCATAGACGAGGCGTTCGGCCTCGGGTTCGAGTCGGTCTATCTCAACACGACCGGCGCGCCGCTTGGCTCGGGGGCCGCGACCTCCCTTGCGCGCTTCGGCAAGGCCCTGGCGCTCTCGATCAGCCTGCATGGCCCGGACGGTCTCAACGACCGTCTGCGCGGCGAAGGCGCCTCGAACGCGGCGCGGCGCGGAATCACGCTCGCCCTCGACGCGGGGCTGACTGTCGACGTGTTCGCCTGCGCCGGCAGAAGCCTGGTGCCTGAACTCCCGCGCTTCGCCGACGACCTCTTCCGCGCGCATCCGTCCGTGCGAAGCCTCACGCTCATCCAGCTCATCCGCACCGCCCGCGGCCCTTCGCCGATCGACGGCCAATTGCTCGCCCCCGCCGACTTCATCGCGCTGGTAAAGGCGGCCTCGATGTTGAACCTCTATGGCCTGCGCGTACGCATGCTCGAAAACCCGCTCGCCGGCGCCGCGGCCGCCGCCATAAAGATGTCCTGGCTGCCGGCCTCGCCGCCGCTCGTGCGCGCCGGAAGGCTCGTCATCCTTGCCGACGGTGCGATCGCCCTCGCCCACTCCGCGCGCGACGCGCTCGGCACCTTCGCGATGGGATCAATCGCCACGACGCTCGCCTCAGAGTCTTACCGCGCACTCGTCGCCGTCGACACCGAAACCTGTCCCACGTGTCGCCACGCCCCGCTCTGCCGAGAGGCCGGAATGACGCGCCCCTCGGAATGGTATCGTGATGGCGTGGAATCGCCGCCCTACTGTGTACGCGTGCTGGATATGGCTACAAAAGGATAGAATCGGGGTGATTGAAAAGCTATTACCAGTCTGACGAAACCCGTTAAATCATCAACGTTCTACTTGACCGACACCACGGGCACCTGACTAAACGGCAACCCTGTCATACCTTCCGATCAGGAGATGCGGCACACTTATATCCTCATCGAGCTCGTCCCAGTGGAGGCCGAAACCACCACCGCTCATTTCGAACTTGTTTCTCTGCTCCCCGCTCGCACGCCGCAGGCGTGGAAAATAGGCAAGCGGCACGGACAAAACTCTTCCATCGGTGAATTGCACCCATAGATTATAGTCGTCAAGCCAGACCTTCTGCGCCCGCGCGTCCCTCTCCAAAGAATTCATTCCATTCGATCGCCTGGAAAGGAAATCATCGTTCCATAGAATTCCGCATAAACCCGAATGCGCGATACCCCGGAACCGGTGTATCGGCGCCCCTTCCTACTTCCGCCGGAGCGCGACGATGGTGATGTCGTCGTCGGTGAAGCGGTCCTTCTTGCGGCGCTCGCCCTTCATCTCCTTTTTGACGGTCGCGCAGATCTCCGCCGGGGACATCGTCTTGGGCAGTTTTTCGAGCACACCGCGCAGGTATTCCTCGCCGCGCAACTCGCGACCGTCGCCGGAGGCGACTGCCATCCTGAAGCCCTCGTCGAGAAGGCCGTCGGTGTAGAGGAAGAGCAACGAGCCGGGCTCGAAGTCCATAACCGTCTCGTTATACTGCACCCCATTCCTGAAGCCGATGATGGGTCCGGCGGGCTTGAGGCGCGCCATGCCGCTGCCGTCCGACGCGGCAAACTGCGTTGGATGGCCGGCCGAGGCGAACCGGAACGTGCCGGTAAACAGGTCGATCTCGGCAATACAGCAGGTGAATACAATGCGGTAATTCGAGAAGCGCGAGCAGAAGCGCTCGTTGAGCGCGGCCAGCATCGCCGAGGGTGAGGCCAGCGCGCTGCGCAGCTGCCCGTACTCGGTCATGATGGTGATGGTGTTGAGCGAGGCGTGGATGCCGTGACCCGTGGCGTCGCCCAGGAAAACGCGGATTTTGCCCGGCGTGAACTCGTGCACGTCGTATACGTCGCCGCCGATGGCGAAGAGCGGGTCGTAGTCCACGTCGTATTCCACCGAATCGGTCTGGATGGTCCGGCGCATGAGCCGCGACAGGAAACCCTTCGCCACGCCCAGGTCCTTGGTGATGATGGCCTCCCAATCGCTCATACGCCGTACGGCCTCGTCGAGCGCCGCCGCGCGCGCCACCAGCGAGGACTCCGCCGGCCCTACGCCCTTGCGCATGAACGACTCCACCCGTTTTTCCATTGAGATCATGTTGCCGATGGCGAGCTGGTTCTCGACGCGCACCAGCACCTCCCTCGAGTTGAACGGCTTGAGAATGTAGTCGTTGCCGCCGTACTTGAACCCGTTCACAATGTCTTCCATGCCGCCGCGGGCGGTGACCATTATTATGGGAAGGTAGATGTCGTTGTAGATGGTGCGTATTTTGGCTGCCACCTCGTATCCGCTCATTCCGGGAAGCATGATGTCGAGGAGAACGATGTTCGGCATGTTCTCCTCGATGGCCGCGATCGCCTCCACGCCCGTGGAGACGGTGCGCACGCGATAACCCTGCGACGTGAGGAGTTCGACCAGCACGCGCAGGCTGCCCGGATCGTCGTCGACGACGAGGACGTCGATTTCCCTAACCCCGCCGGCGCGCCTCGGATAGTTTTCGGCCGCTTGTTCGCCTGGCGGCCCGCCCGGCCTGGTGGGCGCTGAGGGAAGGCAGACGGGATCGTACGCCGCAAGCCGTATGAAGGCGGCACCGTCGGGCGGGCTCGGCTGCAGCCACACGGTGAACAGACTCCCCTTGCCGACCTCGCTGATTGCGTTTATGCGCCCTCCGTGCATCTCCACAAGCTGGCGTGTGATAGCCAGACCCAGCCCCACGCCGCCGTGGCGCCGTATGTCGGCCGGCTCGAGCTGGTGGTACGGGCTCCAGATGCCCGCCAGGTTTTCCTTGTCGATGCCGCAGCCGGTGTCGCGCACCGAGATGTTTATGCCCTCGCCCTCGGTATGGGCGCTTAGCGTCACCTCACCCTTGTCGGTGTACGTGATGGCGTTCGCCAGGAGGTTCAGCACGATCTGCTCTATTCGATTGCGGTCGCCGATGATTTTCGGAAGCCCCTCGGCCACCTCGGCGCGGACCGTAATGGGCTTGTCGCCGACAAGCGCGCCGGCCAGCGATGCCATGCCGCGCAGCAGCCCGTGGATGTCGACCTCCTCCACGAATAGGTCGACCCTGCCCGCGCGGAGCTTGCTGAAGTCCAGTATGTCGTCGACAAGGCGCGAGAGCCGAAGGGCGCTCTGGCGCATGATCGCCAGGCTCTCCTTCTGCCGCTCCGTCGGCGGTTCGTCGGGGCTCATCTCCATGGTTTCGGCCAGGCCCGAGATGGCGTGCAGGGGCGTGCGCAGCTCGTGCGAGGTGGTGGCCAGAAACTCGTCCTTCATTTTGTCGATGACGAGGAGGTCGTCGTGCGCCTTTTCGAGGGCGGTGTGGACCTGTGAGTAACGCGAAGCAAGCACATACGCGAAAACAAGCGTCATCACGAAAAAACCTTCAACTACCAGGGGTGGTTTATTGATTATTACACTCAGAAAGACAAGGGCGCTGTATGTAATCGATGCCATCAATATCACGAGCGCAAAAAGAATTATTGCGGCAAATGGTCTTTTCTGTATTAGGGCTCGAGTATTAACACATAGCATATATATGAGCACAAGAACGATCGAAAGAATAAATGGATCATAAATATATTTCAGGAATATAAAGATATCACCCGTTAATAAGTATTCCGTGACAACGGACATGGCTAATACGTAATAAAAATATTGAAGTAATTTGGCGAATCTACTTAAAGGGATCCCCATGAATGAAAAAACAAAACCTATAAACATGGGCATAGCCATAATTCCACCGCAGAAAGCGAGTATATAATATGCCCAGCGGAAATCTATGATATATAAACTCAATCCATAAAAACTGAGAAGCCACATTCCTATGAAAAAACAGAGAAACGAGTAATACAGATAGTACCGCTCTTTGCTCCGAAGCCGATAGAAAAATAAATAATATATAAAAAGGAAAAACAGAATTGATGCGAGCGCCGCGTTTTGAAATACAATCTTTGTCCAGCGTATCTGTATTTCCCTCGAAGGACCAAGCTGAATACTATTGAATGAGAATCCACCCCAATACGTTGTTGCTTTTACCCTGAAGGCTAATACATTCATTCCCTGTTTTTGTAAATGAGAGGGAATAGCGACAACGCCTGGGAGTCCGACATGGTTCGACGCGTCAAAAGATAGATCACCACCGATACAGTAACCATTGAAAAAAACCTGCACCGGACCGTAACTAAGGGGAATTAAAATGCTGTAATCGCCTGTTTCTTTAATGAAGAGCTTTAGTCTATACCATGCTACGCCAATGAAACTCTCGCTTACACCCGGTAAAGATAAACCATCGCCAATGTTTTTTTCAATCCAACCAGCGTTGGAAATTTGTTTTTCCGAATAACTGGCATCGTCTCCTTGTCTGAATAACCACTTTCCGGTAAGAGAAATGATTTGGTTATCAGATATTACATCCACTTTGCCGCTATCCCCGCTCATTGAAAACAGCGGGGATAGCATTAAAAGCATGAATAAAACGATCAGCTTAACACGCATTGAAATCCATTGTCGTTGAAGCTAGATGGCGATTTTCTTCAGTAGCCTTGCTGGATGGAAACCATATCCATATACTCGAGAAGTCCTTCCTTGTGCAATAAAAGCTTATTGCAATCTTCCAATGATATACC
>DATIKU010000011.1 GCA_035477215.1 Spirochaetota bacterium
ACCCGGACGAGCAGCTCAAAGCGGTTTACTGCGAGGAGAAGGGCCTCTACGGATATGCCGACGGCGAGGGCCGCGTGTTCATCGCGCACCGCTACGAGGACGCCCGCGCCTTCGAGGGCAACCTCGCCGCCGTGCGCCTGGCGAACGGCTGGGGCTTCATCAACCGGCGCGGCACGCTTGTGGCGGGCGGCTGGTACGACGAGGTGCGCGGCTTCGCCGAGGGCCGCGCCGCGGTGAAGAAGGACGGTTTCTGGGGATACATCGACTCCGCGGGAAACACCATCCTCCACTGCACACTGGACGAGGCCGGCGACTTCAGCAACGGCAAAGCGGACATCACCTACCGCGGGTGCCGGGGCACCGCGTACCGCAACGGATATTTCGTGTATTATACGTGGAGGTAGGGCTATTGGTTGTGCGGCAGTCGGGTGTAAGGTTTTCCCTTACAAAGCCGCTCGCGCTATGCGCCCTTGCGCGCGGTGAAATGGGGTTGACGGAATGGGGATTTGAGATTACAGATTACAGATTACAGATTCAAGATTGAAGAGTGGTTTTGTTGCGTTAGATACAAGCATGACGTCGAGGGGTCCGCGGTGGCATTTAAAGAACGACACGGCCGCCCGTGATGTGTGTCTGAACCCCGGCCGCGTCGTGCGTGCCCCGTACGCGGCGGCCCGGATGGGCGAAATACAGAGAGCGGTACGGCGACCGTTGCCGGTGGAATACTGATCATGCGCGAACGCAGGCCGAACAGGGCACCCCGATTCGATTATTCGTCGCGCGGGGCCTATTTCATCACCACGAACGTCAAGCACCGCGCCGAATGGTTCGGCCGCCTGCACGGCGGCCGCATGGTGCTGAACGCCGACGGCCTCATCGCGCACCGGTGCTGGGCGGAGATCCCGGAACATTTTCCCGGCGTGAGGGTCGACGCGTTCGTCGTGATGCCGGACCATGTGCACGGGATCATCGTAATCGATGACGCGCCTTTTGTAGGGGCCAGGCATGCCTGGCTACAAAAGGCGCCCAATCACGCGATTATCCCGGTTGTGGTCGGATCGTATAAATCGGCGGTGTCGAAATTGATTCATCGTTTCGGTTCGCCGTCGTTCCAATGGCAACGGTCGTATCACGATACCGTTATCCGCGATCACCATGCGCTGCGTGGAGTTCGACGGTATATCGGGGAGAATCCGGCGAGGTGCGATGGGCACAGGCAGGAGATGGATTGATCTGAAAACGGTGCTACCATGACAAAAAAACACGATTATCACCGCATGCTGGGGCAGTGCGAAAAAAACTCGGAGATCACCGCCGAGTTCGTCGACCGGTTTCTCGTGCCGTACGCCGTTGAACGTGAAAACCTTGATCGGGAGTTCCTCGGCGCGGCTTCCCGGTACAGGGACGTTATCCGTAAAATGCCCGAGGGCTGGGCGGGATATTCCATGACGCAGTATGCCTGCCTGAAACTTTTCAAGCGCGGCGGGCTTGCGGCAAAATATGTCAACCATTCCGCGCTGAAGACTCGAAGTGCCGAGGAGATCGGGTTTTTGAAATTCCAGATCGATCATCCATGGCGTTTTTCCTTTTTCCGGGCCGAGCGTTCGCCGGAAGCGTTTTTTTTCGAATTAACCGATGTATTCACCGGGGAAGTATTCACCGTTTATTCGAAAGGCATTGACTCGATTCTTAAAACAAGCGGACCCCTGTCCATGCTGTTACTTCTTATCGGTTTTAACGGCCTGTGCTGGCAGACCTACGGAACGATTGCGTACTTTCGCGGCCTTCAGCCCATGGATATTTTTTCTTTTTCCACACTTCTCAACGGAAGTATAGAGCGCCTCGAGGAGGTCCCGGAATATATTGAAGACAATCCAATCCATTTCATGGTGCTGTATTACGGGGCCGAGCTTCCGGCCATGATAAGCAGGGGGCATCCCGTGGTCCACTGCAAATCGGAAGTAAAGAAAATCGACCTCGATCCCGAAAAGCTCTCCGACGCGGCCCTGGTCCGAAAAGTACAGCACATATATAAAATCACCCTGCCCGACTCGGAAGACTTTCCCCACTACGGGGTCTGCTATTATCATTCAAAGAAACGTCATCTCGTGGTAACCGCCATGACCGAATGGGCGTACGCAAAGATGGCGGAGCTGTTGGGCGAAAATGGAATTTCCGTGCCCGGGCGTCCGCGGATCTTCGCGACGCCGGTGATGATGTCGCTCCTGACGAAAGATTTAAAGATGAAAATCGATTACACGAGCCCCTACGCGAAAACCTTCGCGGGGCCCGAGCCTTCCGATGAAGAAAAGGCTCACCTGAACAAGCTCAACGCGGTGATGCGCGACATAATGGACGCGTTTAACGCGAAACGGCCGGTTGACGCCGCTGACCTCGCGCGCAGGCACGGCGTGGAAATGGAGACCGTGGAACAGATCATCGAGTCGGCGGAAAACGCGTTTAGGAATATTCCGGGGAGGGAGTAGGCGGATGCGGGACAGGGGTATTTATGATGCGCCCACAACGGAGACCCGCTGCGTGGAGTTCGACGGTATATCGGGGAGAATCCCGCACGACGGGGCGGGTGACAGGGGCGTGGTTCTGTGTGTGATGGGTGCGAATGGTATAGGGATATGTGACAGAGCTCCTGGGACATGGCCGATTTGAAAGTAGCCTTCGCAGTGTATGAATGTTCGTGTTCTAATATCTGGAGGTATGTATGGGTATTCTCAGGTTGTTGCTGAACATGGTGCCGGATGTTATTGCCGGATCAAGTCATGGTTCAAAAATTTACGAAGACGACAACGGGTATTATAGATTCAATGATTCCGACAAACCGGTACATCGCTGGGCCGCGGAAAAGAAGCTGGGACGTGCTTTGAGGCGCGGTGAGGTTGTACACCATAAGAACCGGAATAAAAAGACAACAGGCCGCAAAACCTCCGGGTATTCAGAAATCAGCATGAGCATGATCGGGCGCACGATTTCGACGCACGGGAGCGCGGGGAAGGGGCAAGTTATAGAGGGTTCAGGAAGAAAAATACTAATTATTGGAGATAAGAGAATCATTTATTGTGCCATACGCCAATTTGAAAGTATCACAGTCCTCGCTAAGCAGAATACCCTCTCGTAAAGCAGGGTAAAATGCAGGTCGAATTGTACAACTAATGTAGTATTTAAAGGTCAGGCGAATCAGTATGAAATTTGAGAATCTCCAGCCGGGCACAGTTCTACGGGGTATACTGCCCGATGGCATGGTAACGGTCGTCACGACCAAGTGGTTTGGATCGGAAGCGCTCGAGCTAACCTACAAGACACAGACAGGCAAAGTGGCGAACGAGTTGCTTTACCGTCATGATGAGGCCCGGATCGAGGTCGTCGAGCGAGGGCGCCCGTGGAGCTTTGACGGTGATGGTGCGTTGTTTCGCCTTGTGTCAGAAGCGCATCGTATCAGGCTCGCCTATCTTTTCGACCCCGTGCTGGCGGTTCATACCTCGATCGTCGAACCGCTTCCGCACCAGATTACCGCGGTGTATGAATCCATGCTGCCCCGCCAGCCTCTTCGCTATCTTTTGGCCGACGACCCCGGAGCCGGGAAAACCATTATGGCGGGCCTTTTAATGAAAGAGCTCATCGCGCGCGGCGACCTGCAGCGATGCCTTGTGGTCTGCCCGGGGAACCTTGCCGAACAATGGCAGGACGAGCTCTACCGAAGGTTCCATCTGCCCTTTGATATTCTCACCAATGACAAGCTGGAGGCCGCCCGTACGGGCAACTGGTTCCTTGAAAACAATCTCGTCATCGCGCGTCTGGACAAGCTCTCCCGCAACGAGGACGTGCAGGAAAAGCTGAAGGCTCCCGAATGCCGATGGGACCTGATCGTATGCGACGAAGCGCACAAGATGTCGGCCACCTTCTTCGGCGGCGAGATAAAATACACCAAGCGATATCGGCTGGGACAACTGCTTTCCACGCTCACCCGGCATTTCCTCTTGATGACGGCCACGCCGCACAACGGGAAGGAGGAGGACTTCCAGCTCTTCATGGCGCTCCTCGACGGTGATAGATTCGAGGGGAAATTCCGTGACGGCGCCCACGCCGTAGACGTATCCGATCTCATGCGTAGAATGGTAAAGGAAAACCTGCTCAAATTCGACGCCACGCCACTCTTCCCCGAAAGAATGGCTTATACGGTGCCCTATAAACTTTCCGATGCCGAGGCCCGGCTTTACAAGGAGGTAACCGAATACGTTCGCGAGGAATTCAATCGTGCCGATAAACTTCAAAATGACAAACGGGCCGGTACGGTAGGATTCGCTTTGACGATCCTACAGCGTCGACTGGCATCATCGCCGGAGGCAATATATAAGTCACTGCTACGCCGTCGTGAGCGGCTCGAAGGTCGCCTGCGTGAATTGGAATTACTCCAACGTGGCGGCGGCCCTGTATTGCCGCCGAATGACATGCCGGTTCTGGACGATGATGATGTTGAGGATCTTGAAGACGCGCCCGACAACGAGCTGGAAGCGGTTGAGGAGGAGGTCCTTGATCAGGCGACTACAGCACGCACCATAACTGAACTGAAAGCTGAAATAGAGACGCTTAAACATCTTGAATCGCTCGCGCTTGCTGTTCGTCGAAGTGGAGAGGACAAAAAGTGGAGGGAGCTCGCCAACCTTCTCTCGGAGATATTCACTGCCGAAGCGATCGGCGGCTCCGTTGCCGAAGGGAAGGCCGCTTACCGGACCGATCCTCCCCGTCCTGCGCCCTCACCATACCAGAAGCTCGTCATCTTCACCGAGCACCGGGATACACTGAACTACCTCGAGGGCAGGATATCGACCCTTCTCGGCCGCAGGCAGGCCGTGGTCTGCATTCACGGCGGCATGGGGCGCGAGGAGCGCATGAAAACACAGGAGTCCTTCAAGCACGATCCCACGGTGCAGGTGCTTCTGGCAACCGACGCGGCCGGGGAAGGGATCAACCTTCAGCGGGCGCACCTCATGGTGAACTACGATCTGCCATGGAATCCCAACCGGATCGAACAGAGATTCGGGCGGATTCATCGTATTGGACAGGCGGAGGTTTGTCATCTCTGGAACCTGCTGGCCGACGAAACGCGCGAGGGGGAGGTGTACCGAACCCTTCTCCAGAAGCTCGAAGAGGCGCGCAAGGCGCTCGGCGGCCAGGTGTTCGATGTTCTCGGCAAGATGCAGTTCGGCGGGAAGCCCCTGCGCGAACTCCTCATTGAGGCCATACGGTATGGTGAACGGCCCGAAGTACGATCGAAACTGACGCAGGTGGTTGAAAACGCCTTCGATCCATCACAGCTTCAGAATCTGCTGGAAGAGCGGGCGCTCGCCCACGACGCGATGGACGCAAGTCGCGTCTTTCGAATCCGTGAGGAGATGGAACGGGCGGAGGCGCGAAGACTCCAGCCACACTACATTGAATCATTCTTCCTCGAAGCGTTCAACCGTCTGGGGGGAGCGGTCAAGCAACGCGAACCGCGACGCTATGAAATCACCCGTGTCCCCGCTCCGGTGCGAAACCGCGACAGGCTTATAGGCATCGGAGAACCGGTGCTTCCGCGCTACGAGCGGATTGCGTTCGAAAAACCTCTGGTTGCCCCGCAGGGCCAGCCGCTTGCCGCCTTTGTCTGCCCCGGTCATCCGCTGCTCGATTCGGTGATCGATATCACACTGGAGCGCAACAGGGACCTTCTGCGTCGTGGTACCGTGCTGGTCGATGAACGGGACACGGAAAACGATATCAGGGTCATCTTTTATATGGAACACGCCATTCAGGACGCGGGAACAACCCGTGCGGGTGAACGACGGATCGTATCGAAACGGATGCTGTATATAGAAACTGACGCCGACGGTACAACCC
>DATIKU010000012.1 GCA_035477215.1 Spirochaetota bacterium
ATCCGTGTTTCCAGTGGGATGTAACTGTACATTTCTATTTGGGTTTTGTTATCTGTTCCTCTCATGATTGCTTTATTATTTGCCTTGACTGTTTTGGCAATTATTTTCTATACTTTAATTGAGTTTTTCAGGAAACTGTTAGTCCTTGTAGACGCTTATGGCGAGGGGAAACTTCCAGTTGATGTACTCGGAGAGGGCGTTAATGGTTTTCTCGGGAACGAAATAGATATTTCCTTTAAGTTTCACCAGTCCCCCCTTGTAATAACTGAACTTCATCTGGTGGTCCACCCAGCCGATTGGTTCGACTTCCCGCCAGTTGTTGCAGGTTTTAAGGACGGGTATTTTCTTAAGATGCAGCTCCTTGACTTTTCCGTCGGTGACCGAGTCGGCCAGTATCCTTTCCCATTCCATGCCGTGCCTCTATCGATGCCCCTTTCCCTTCAGGGATTTCAGCTCTTCCTCGAGGCGGCCGACCTCTTCGGTCAGTTCACTGTTCAGCTTTTGCGCGTCCGCCAGCTCTTCACGAAGCGATATGGCCTCCTGTCTGCCCAGTTCCACCACGGTTTCCGCCGCATTGATGATCCTGTTCGCCTGGTGAAGCTCGCGGCTGGAGAAGTCGATGAGCGATTCCTGAGCCCTGATGACGCTGTTGGCGTCCATGAGCTCCCTGCGCCGGAGGTCGGCCAGCATCTCCTCGGCCTTGATCCGGTCCGTCATGTTGAAGATTTCCATCTGGCGCAGCGAGGTGAATTCCCTGATCGCCCGGTTGAGCCTTGCCTGTTCCGACACCAGGTGCTTCTCGTGTTCGATGATGCGCTGGAACGCGTCGCGTTCCTTGTCGGTCACGAAAAAGTCCTTACGGTTGATGCTCATCAGGCTCTCGAAGGTCTCGATGCGGTCCTCTACGTCGCGGGACACGCTGTGCATCATCTCCCGGTAACGCTCGACCAGTATCGATTTCTCGAGGAGCAGGATGAACTCGCGCTTGTCCACCGGGCGGCTTATGAACTCGACCTGGAGCATGTTGGCCGAAAGCGACAACGCCTCTTTAACGAGGCCCTTTTTCAGAATGACGAACTTCAAAAAACCCTGCAGGCGCCGATCGTCGCGCACAACAGACATGATTCCGGGCAGGTCGCGGCCGGACAGGTCTACGATGAAAATGTTGAGATTGCCGCTTAAGATTTCCGCCTTCGCGAAACTGTCGTCGGTGACCAGGTTCATCGAGAGCCCGAGATACCTGATCGACTGCGACAGGGCCTCTCCCGCCTTTGAGTCCGTAATGTACCAGATTTCGACTCTTTCCATTGTATGCTTCCGTTCCCTCACCGCTAACTGCCACATCCTATACGGATGTAATCCAAATGACAACCGTTTTTTCAGTCCAATCAGGTAATTCGCCGCCGGGTATATGCGGTAATGACACGCGGTGATTTAATTATTTGATTTTTTCGGAAAAATGGACCTACAATCCGCACACGGAACGCATCGACCGGTACCGTATAGAGCGGGTAAAAAATCCGGTCCGGCGAAGGAGCCCGGCAATACAACGATGAACGAACCAGGCATTCTCATAGTTGAAGACGAGATGATCGTCGCCCTCGATATCCAGAGTTCTCTCGAGCGGATAGGATACCGCAATGTCCGCGTCGCGTCGGACGGCGCTCAGGCGCTCGAGACTGTGGGAGAGGAGGCGCCGGACCTCATCCTGATGGACATTCTACTCAAGGGGTCCGATGCGGACGCGACCGACGGCGTGTCGATCGCCATGATGGTCAAGGAACGGCGGGACATCCCGATCATCTACATCACCGCGCACGCCGACGACGCCACCCTCCAGCGCGCCAAGCTCACGCAGCCCTACGGTTATATCCTGAAACCCTTCAATGAGCGCGAGCTTCGAACGACCATAGAGATGGCGCTCTACAAGCACCGCATGGAAACCGAGCTTCGCAGGAGCGAGGAGCGTTACCGCCGCTTTTTCGAGGAAGACCTTACGGGAGACTTTATTACCGACGGAAACGGCACGATCGTCACCTGCAATCCCGCATTTGCCCGCATCTTCGGGTTCTCCTCGACGGACGAGACGATCGGGACCGGCTTCCCGCTCCTGTTTCCGTCCGTAACGGACTGGGAGGGCTTCATACGGTCTATCCGGGAGAACAGGATGCTCGTCTACCACGAGCGCGAGCTTTGCCGCACCGATGGTTCCCCCGTGTACATCGTGGCCAACGCCACCGGTATTTTCGACGGCGGCGACCTTGTGGAAATCCGGGGCTATATCTTCGACGAAACCCACCGCAAGCGGCTCGAGCAGCAATTCCTCCAGGCGCAGAAAATGGAAGCCGTGGGAAGGCTTGCCGGCGGCATAGCGCACGACTTCAACAATCTGCTTACTGTCATAAACGGTTACAGCGAGTTCATACTTTCACAGGTCCCCGCCGGGAACCCCTTCATCCGGGAGATAGAGGAAATCAACCGCGCGGGCGAACGGGCGGCCCATCTCACCCGGCAACTCCTCGCCTTCAGCAGGAAACAGGTTATGCGGCCGCGGGTGGTGGACCTCAACACCATCGTCACCAATATCGAATCGATGCTGCGACGGCTCATCGGCGAGCATATCGAGCTGAAAAGCCGCCTGGGAGAAGACCTCTGGAAGATTGAGGTGGACCCTGGACAGATCGAGCAGGTGATCATGAACCTGACCGTTAACGCGCGCGACGCCATGCCCGGCGGGGGCAATCTGCTGATCGAAACCGCCAACTGCGCCGTTCCGTTCGCCCCACCCGGCTGCCCGCCGGAAATGCGGCAGGGTGATTATGTCAGGCTTGCCATAAGCGACACCGGGCATGGTTTTGACAACGAAACAAGATCGCATATCTTCGAGCCCTTCTTTACCACCAAGGCCCCCGGGGAGGGCACGGGGCTGGGCCTTCCGACCGTTTACGGCATCATCGCCCAGAGCGACGGCCATATCGACGTGCATAGCGAGCCGGGAAAGGGCAGCGTGTTCACCATATTCCTGCCGCGCGCGGAAAAGGAAAAGACTGAGCCGGCGAAGACACTCCGCACGACGGCCGGCGAAGCGCGCGGGGGAACGGAGACGGTGCTCGTGGTCGAAGACGAGGACGTTGTGCGAAGCCTCATTTGCCACGTACTTCAGCTGCATGGATATACGGTGCTCGCGGCGCGCAACGGAACCGACGCGCTTTCCATCCATGAACATCACGGGGGAAACATCGAATTAGCGGTCGTCGATCTGGTGATGCCGGGACTAAGCGGAACGGCCCTCGCGGAACGGCTCAGGCAGGCGGTACCGCACATAAAGGTGCTCTTTATTTCAGGCTACACCGACCAAACGATCCACGATTTGATTGCCGACGAGAAAAACGCCGCATTTTTACAGAAGCCGTTCAGGCCTGACGAACTGGCCTCGAAGCTCAGGGAAATGCTGGACCGCTGACCGCATACCGCTCGTGCCACCCGGCACGTCGAAAAAGCGGCCCATCAGACGTTTTAACCCGCCCCGCGCCACGGTTTCAACGCAGTGACCGTCGAGGCGAAGACAAATCCGGCAGGACATAAAAGGCTTACGCCGGGGAAGACGCAAGCGCCTTCCCCGGACGGCTCCTCAGGCCTTGTCCCACCGGCCCTTGCCGCGGAGGTCCTTGACGATATCCCTGGCCGTATCTTTCAGCATCATGTAATCGGTCTTGGCGACGCGGTTAAGCGGCAGCTCGCCCGCCTTGAAGACCACCACATGCGAGGGACGCGAGTACGAGGAGATGTCCTCGCACGTCTTCACCACCTCCTCCGGGGTAACGCTCTGGTCGGGCAGGCATTCCACGAAGGCCATGATTCCCTCGCTGAACACCTCGTGCTCCACGCCGACCACCGCCACCATGGAGACCCGTCCTTTAAGCTTTCCGGCGATATGCGCCTCGACATCGTCGGGATACACCTGGTGGCCCTTGGGTTTGATGACGAGCTTTGCGCGCCCCGAAAAGTGCAGGCCCTCCTCGTCGTAGAAGCCCATGTCGCCGGTGTAGCAGATGCCGTCCTTCGAGATGGTCTTGGCCGTGTTCACCGGGTCATCAAGGTATCCCAGGAATATCTGCGGCCCGGCGAAGCATATCTCGCCGACCTCGCCTTTCGGTTTTTCGGCGCCCGCCGTGCCGTCGGCCTTCATGCCGTCGCGTATGCTGATGGGACACAGGACGCTGTCGAAGCCGATGCCCCGAACCAGCTCGTCCACGCCGGCGTCCACGTTGGTGTAGGTGCAGAATCCCGCGGTTTCGGTAAGGCCCAGGCCCGTACCGATGCGCGGCGCCATCTCCTTCATCCTTACAAGGAACTCGCGCGACACCGCCTGCCCGCCGTACAGCGCGAAACGCAGCGTGGACAGATCGTAGGTCTTGTACTCCGGCAGCCTCCACTCCATATTGAAGAGCGCGGGAATCTGGCCGAGCACGGTCACCTTGTGTTTCTGTATGGCTTCAAGGCTGAGCTTTGGATCGAAGATGTGCAGGATCACCGAAACGCCGCCGCCGTACACGGTGGTGCCGAGCTGTTCGGTGGTGCAGCCCACATGCGAGGGCGGCAGGTTGATGAGCATACGGTCGGTGATGCCGAGCTCGAAGCCGACGGCCAGACCGATATTCTGGATGAGGATGCTCTCGTGGCACAGGAGCGCCGGTTTCGGCGAGCCGGTCGAGCCCGTGGTGAAGATGATCAGGCACGCGTCGCGCTTGCCGACGAGCTTCCGCGCCCTTTTAACGGCACCGGTGAATATGCTCTTGATAAAGACCTTCTTGATGTCCCTGACGAAATCGGTGATGCCTACGGCGCCTTCCATGATCAGGTCGCTCTCCTTCTGGAACTGCACCCAGTGCTTCACGAAGGGGGAGCCCTGCATGACTTCCTTTACGAGCGGCCGGAAATCGGCGACCGGGGTCATTCCCAGGAAGAAATAGGCCTTGGGTTTCATCTTGTTCATACAGTACTGCACTTCCTTGGCCTTGAGGCGGAGGTCGAGCGGCGCCACGATCGCACCGATCCGATAGCAGGCGTGTATGAGGTACATATGTTCTTTCAGCAGCGGAAGGCTGGTGGCGATGATGTCGCCCTTTTTAATGCCAATCGACAAAAGCTTCGCGGAGAACGCGGAAACAGAGGTGTTGAACTGTTTCCAGGAAACGACCTCGCCGGTGTTGTGCTCGATGATCGCCGTGTCCTTGGGGCGTTCCTTCGCGTAGAGGGCCACGTAATCCGCTATATTGGGCAGAAGCTTTTCGTATGCCTCCCTGCAGAGAGCGTCTTTCTTATGATCTTTCATTTCGGCCACCCTTTTGCATAAATTTATATATGCATCTTTTATAATACAATACCATCCCGGAATGCCATATTATTTGCAACCAAAATATTTTACCCTCGGCGAATCCCGGAAACAACGTGTTTACACCGACCGCGGGCGGCTGGAAACAGCCGTATTTCATAGTTATACAATAATTCTATTATTGATAGTGTTATAACGGGATATACGAATTCTTCTCCGCCGGCATCCATTCCGTGACTCCGGGGCATGCGGGTAAAGTCCGCCGCAAACGCACGCCGACACCGGAATCCAGGAGCGGGCGCGAGGCGATACGCGAATTCAGGCGACAAACGGGAGCACCCCTCCCCGGGAAAATATTCTTGTCATGACGCCCATTTGGGTTACAATGGTTTACTGTATGCACACACAATCCCGGAAAAAGCATTTTGCGCTGACGGCCTGCGCCACCGTCCTGCTGCTCGCGCTTCCGGCGCCCTCCATCGACCATCTATTCGCCTGGATCCTGCGCGATCTGGCGCTCATTCCCCGCGAGAACACGGTCCGGCCCGAAAAGACCGCAGTGGAGACGCCCACCAGGGAAGAAATATGCCTCTTCGACGAGGTGAACGACCTGTCCATCTGCGACGATCCCGAGGTGCGCAGGTTCATCCACGTGTATCTCACACGGGGGCGTCCCTATGTGGTCCGCTCAATCCAGCGCTCCAGGCTCTACCTCGACGAGGTGGACATGATAGTGCGAAGCACCCCCGGCGCGCCGCCCGACATCGCGCTTCTGCCGCTTCTCGAAAGCGGGTTCAGCCCCCAGGCCGTGTCGCGGAGCAGGGCGGTCGGCCTGTGGCAGTTCCTTGGCCCAACGGCGAAGATACTGAAGATGCGGAACGACGCGTGGGTGGACGAGCGGCGCGACGTGGAAAAGTCGACCCGTGCCGCCATGCGCCACCTGGCCAACCTTCAGTCGGTATTCGGATCGTGGGACCTTGCGCTTGCGGCGTATAACGGGGGCGCGGGCCACGTGCGGCGCGCGATGAACAGAACGCGCGCCACCTCGCTCGCCGGCCTTAAAAAATCCGGGGCCCTGCACAAAGAGACCGCCGAGTACGTGGCGCGCTACGCCGCGCTCATGGTGATATACAAGAACCAGGACATCTTCGGCATCGCCGACGAGATCGGGGAAACGGTCGCGCGCGAAACCGGCGTTATGGAGCTCGGGTTCCCCGTGCATATCGAGCGCCTGGCGCGCGTCGCCGGCATCACGGTGGAGGAGATACGCGCGCTCAATCCCCAGCTTAAGAGCGTCCTCACGCCCATCTACGAGCGCGCCTACCGGCTCAAGCTCCCGGCGGAAGCGATCCGCGCCCTCGAGGAGGACGGGGACATGAGCTACGCCATAAAGTTCGGGTCGATCCGGAAGCACGTCGTGCGCCGCGGCGATTCGATCGGCCGGATAGCGAAGCGCTACAACAGTGACCCCGAATCGATCATCCTTATCAATAACATCCAGAACCCGGCGAGGCTTCGCCCGGGACAGACCATCTATATCCCGATCTGACCGAGGTCGGGCCGCGAGGAGAGGCGCGCGCCCACCTGCGACACGACGCGCGACGCGGCATAACTCGCTATTCTGCCCGCCTTGTCGAGAGAGAGCCCCCGGGAGAGGCCGTACAGCATGCCCGCGGCGTACATGTCGCCGGCGCCGTTGGTGTTGACGACGGCCACCCTGTACGGCTCGACACGGTGCACCTCCGTCCCCTTCCGTATAAGGCTCCCCCTCTCTCCGAGCTTCACCACCGCTATTTCGCACATCGAGGCCATGACGCCGAGCGCCTTCTCCCCTCGCTCTCCGGTAAAGGCCGCGGCCTCGTCCTCGTTGGCGTAGAGGATGCCGGCGTAGTCTCTGGCAATACTCTTGAACTCGTCCAGGTTGCGCCCGACCAGCGACGAATCGGCGAGGTCGATCGACACCTTCACGCCGCCTCCGCGGGCGATCTCCATCGCGTGGAGCGTGGCCTCCTTCATGGAGCCCTCAAGCATGTACCCCTCCACGTGAAGTGCGCGCGCCGCGCGTATCTCGTCCTCGATCACATCATCACTCGCGAAATGGACCGCCGCCCCCAGATGGGTCGCGAAGGTGCGCTCGGAGTCCGGGGTTATAAGCGTGATGGCATGGCCCGTCATGGCCCGGTGGCGCGCAAGCCGCATGGCGATTCCCATGCGCTCGCTCTCATCCCGGTAAAAATCGCCGAATTCGTCTCCGCCGACTTTTCCCATAAAGACGGCCGAGCCTCCCAGCGTCGCCACGCCGGCCGCCGTATTGGCGGCGCTGCCGCCCGGTGTTTTTTCCATCGGGCATCCGGCAAGCGCCTCGAGAATGGAACGGCTCCGGTCCGCGTCCACGAGACGCATGGTGGCCTTCTTTAATCCGAGCCGCTCGAGCGTTTCATCATCCACGCGGATGGTAAGGTCCACGAGCGCCGAACCGATTCCGACAACATCGATCATGTGCTCCTCCATGACAATTCAATGAACAGGATCATTCAGCAGAATACGCCCCCGCCGGGCGGACCCGACGGGTTTTATAACAAACGCACGGATAATTCATAATTTCTTAAACACCCCGCCCCATATTTCAATCAAAAAAGCATGGAGGGGCCCATGAATATAGTCATCTTTACCGATACATTTCTTCCCAAGATCGACGGCGTGGCGGTTTCGGTCGAGAGCTTTTCGCGGATACTGTCGGCCCGCGGGCATAATTTCGTGATCTGCTGCCCCAGGTACGGCGTTGGCGACCCGATGGAACTTGGGGAGCGCGTAAAGATCGTACGCTTCAGTAATTTCTCTCTTCCATCGTATCCCGACATCAAAGTGGTATTCCCGCTATTCAGAAAGATCAGGGAGGCGATGACGATGTTCCCCGCAGACCTGGTACACATACAGTCACCCGGGCTTTTGGGAATCTACGGCATCATCGCGGCCCGGTATTACGGGGTCCCTGCGATCGGCACCTATCACACCCTTGTCTCCGAAGTGACCACCTATCTTTCGCCGGCGCGACTGCTGAAGATCGACCGGCTCATTGCGTTCTACCGTTCGCTCCGGGGAACGACCGATCGGGTGTCCCCGGCACGCAACAACAAAAAGACCCTTGCGCAGCGGGCCGTTCAGCGATTGTGCAACTGGCTCTATGAGCGCAAGGACCTCATCATCAGCCCCAGCCACAGGATCAAAAGCGTCCTCGAGGAGCAAAACGTCACCACGCCCATCGAGGTAATCTCCAACGGCATGGACCTGGGGGTTTTTCGCGGAAGCGTGAAGGAACGCCCGTCCGGTCCCCCGCGCCTCCTTCATGTCGGCCGCATCTCCTTCGAGAAAAACTGCGACGTGGTGCTGGGTGCTTTCGCCCAAATTCACCGCGAAATACCGGGCGCCACACTCACCATCGTCGGCGACGGACCCGCGCTCGAATCGCTGAAGGCCATGACCGGGCGCCTCGGACTCGCCGACCGGGTGGTGTTCACCGGATTTGTCCCGCGCGCGGAACTCCCGGACCTCTACCCGCGCTACGATCTCTTCCTTACCGCTTCGACCATGGAGACCCAGGGGCTGGTGGTACTGGAGGCGATCGCAAGCGGCCTGCCCTGCGTGGGCGTCGACGCGTACGCGCTCCCGGAACTCATTCACAATGGAGAAAACGGCTTCATCGCGCGTCCCTTCGATCCGGAAGAAATGGCACGTCTTGCGCTCGACATCCTCGGTGATGCGTCCCGCTACCGGGCCTTCTCGGCGGAAGGATTGCGGATCGCGTCCGAACATGAAATCAACCGGTGCGCGACCCGCCTGGAAGCCGTGTATGCGCGTGAGTCCGCCCGGGCGGGCTCACGCCTCGTCCGGATGACCGAGGCCGCTTAGTCCGTCATCCCGAACGCGGCGCCCATCCTCAAAAATCTGCTTGCCTGGACCGCGCTTGCGGTTTATGGTCGCGCTGTAAACCGGCCGGCGCAGTTTGCCGCCCCGTTTGCAGACATTCGCGGCAGGTATCCCATGATTTCACGAATAGACCACGTTTCCATAGCGGTACGCGATTACGAAAAGGCCGAGCGGTTTTTCCGCGATGTCCTCGGCATGGTGCAGGGCGCCGCGGCCGAGGACCCCAATATGAAGTATGTGTGGCGGATTTTCTCGCTCGGCGACCTCACCCGACTCGAGATATTGAACCCGACCGGAGAGGGAAGCTTTCTTGACGGCTTCCTGAAAAACCGCGACGGCGGCGTGCATCACATAACGCTCCAGACCCCCGATATCCAGAAGGCCCGCAAAGTACTGGACGATAACGACGTCCCCTACTTCGGGTACAACGAGTATCCCGGCGGCATTTGGAAGGAACTTTTCATTCACCAGCGCGACGCCTTCGGCGTGCTCATCCAGATCGCCGAGTTCACCCCCGACGACTGGCTGGCCGATTCGGTGAAGTTTCCGAAGGGACGCCGCTGGTCGGTCGAGAAGAACGGCGATTCCGTATCGCTCTGCTTCGCCCACCCCGGCGGGGGAAAGGCCACGGTGGAGCTTTCGGCCGGCGAGGCGAAGCGCCTCGCCGAGGACCTGGCAAAGGCGCGATAGGCCTCCGGGGCCGCGATCACGACCCGGCTGGTCTTCAGGAATCCTTTTTTGAGCGTTTTTTGCGCACCGAAAAGCCGAAGGCCCCGAGCGGCTTCGTCACCGAGCAGTAATGCCCGTGATTATAGCAGAGCAGCCCCGCCCTCTCGAGGTGGAACTTGCCCTTCGAGTCGATCAGCGACTCCTCGGCGTGCACGGCCAGCACCTCGGCCAGAAAGAGATGGTGGCTCCCCAGCGGCATGACCTCTTTCACCCGGCACTCGATACAGACCGGGCATTCGGCGATAAGCGGTGCCGCGACGTGCCGGCCCGGCCTTCGAGAAAGCCTTGCCGCCGCGAATTTGTCGATACGCGAGCCGGATTTCACGCCGCAGAAGTCCACGGCGCGGGCAAGCTCCGCCGTGGGAAGGTTGACGACGAACTCGCCCGACTCCTTTATCAACCGGTACGAATGACGCTCGGGACGCAGCGAGATCGAGAGCATCGCCGGCTCGGTGCAGACGGTCCCTGCCCACGAAACGGTAAGCACGTTCTCCTCCCCGCGGCAATGCGAGCTCACCAGCACGGCCGGCGCGGGATACAGCATGGTGCCCGGCTTCCAGACGACTTTCGACATGTATCCTCCTTGCAATTCGCCGATTAAAACCATAGTACGCCAAAGACCGCTGCGCATTCGAAGGACGCCGCTTTTCGAGGTACTCCCAGCGTATTATATTCCCGAAAAATTCAGGAAATTGATAGTGCGCCGAAATGGACCGGTGAATCAAGGAGAAAACCGGCCATATAACTGAACGTGGTTCATTGGAATATTCACCGGCCGCAGTATTCTTTATTGACAAATTACAAAAATAATTACATAGCACACTATCGATGTTTTGTTGCATGTCGTTCCGCCGTCCGGTACCGGCCATTGCGTGTCGGGAGATCTGCAAACTCCCGCCGCAATGCATCATCATTTTACGACGCAGCAGAAGGAGCCAACAATGTCATCCAAAAAGCGCCCCGATAATCCGATAACCAGCACACATCATTCGGAGATATTCACCCGCCTCATGGCAAACAATCACCGGCGGCTCTTCTTCTCGGCGATAGTCCTCATTGGCATCTCCAACATCTCGGCAGTCGCAATCAAAGCGGCCGGGATCGGGTCCCAATATCTGACATACGACATCATCGCGGTCGAGCTGCTGCTGTGCTCGGTCATTCTCGCCTCCACATGGCTTGTCATCAAGGTCGCGAAGGATTCACCTGTGTCAATGTACCTGGCCATTACCGGCGTAACGCTGACTTTTTGGGTCTTTCAGTACTTTATCTACGGGACCAAGGAGATGTCCGCAACGCACTTTCTCCCGCTGGCGCTCAGCGTTTTCTACTTCAACACGCGTGTGCCGCTGTACACGCTGGTACTGGTACTAATCTCGCAGACGACGCTGTTCGTCGTGCGTCCGGAGCTCCTTCCGGGCGGCCCGGGGTCGAGCCTCGCGGTCCGATACATCATCTATATAATGCTTGGAATCGTGTCCTCGCTCGGCGCGCGCGCCACGCGCGACCTCATGATGCTCTCCATACAGAAGACCGGCGAGGCGAACAAGAGCCTGGAGGCGATCCGGCTTATGGCCGGCACCGTGGACCGCTCGGTCGGCATGCTGTCCGAGGAGTCGCGCTCCCAGGACGCCGTGGTCTCCGAAATCCATCAGCGCACGCAGACCCAGGCCGCCTCCCTTGAGGAGATTTCCGCCTCCATCGAGGAGCTCTCGAGCAACGCCGAATCCATCACCAACACGGCGCGCACACTGGTGGAGGAGATGGGCATCACCTCCGAGTCGATCAACGATCTTCAGAAGGTGTACGACAAGATACAGACCGGCTCGTCGAGCATCATCACCACCATCAACAACGTCAAGAGCTACTCGCACGACTCGTTCGGCAGGATGGAAAACACGCTGGGGAAATTCCGCGTGCTCGAGGAGCGGGGCGCAAACATGGCGAACTTTATCCAGGTCATCAACGAAATCGCGGACAGGGTCAACCTTCTCGCCCTCAACGCGTCGATCGAGGCCGCCCGCGCCGGTGAGCACGGGCGCGGTTTCGCCGTGGTGGCCAACGAGGTCTCCAAGCTCGCCGATGCCACGTCGCAGAACTCGAGCGAGATCGAGAAGCTTATAAGGGAGAACAGGGACCTCCTCAACAGCAGCCGAGTTTCGCTGGAGGAGTCCGCCGGGATGCTCGACCGCCTCAACAACGCAATCACCGAAATCACCCGCGAGATCACCGAGGTCGGCGGCCTGCTCTCCGATATCGGCAACACCGTCAAGATCATCACCAGCCTCAACAACCGGATCTCGCTGACGAGCAACTCGATAGAGTCCTCGATCAGCGAACAGCAGTCCGCCACGATGGAATCCAACAAGACGGTCCTGTTGATCTCGGAAAGCGCGCAGGAGGTGGTGAACTTCGCATCGAGGATATCCGATTCGTCGTCGGCGATACGAAAGCTCTCCGAAGAGCTCGGCGAGATGACCCGGGACATGAAGGCCTGAGAGGTTCAGCCGAGCGCGATCGTCTCGAAGCTCATGGAGAGCAGGTCGATCATCAGCACGCGCCGGCGCAGGCCGCTTTCAATCCCCAGAATGATTTTGCACGCCAGGGCGGCCTGAAGGCTCGCCACGACCGCCGGCGTGAACGCCGGATTGCCCAGCCGTTCCTCCACTCCACGCTCGCCCTTAAAACCGGCATAGAGCGCCTCGAGCGTCGACTCCCCTGGGTACTGCACCGCGACCTGGCCGAACCAGCCCGCGATCGAGCCGTGCACCAGCGGGATACCGAGCTTCGTGCACGAAGCGGCGAGTTCGCGGCGGGACGGGACCGAGTCGAGCGCATCGACCGCCACTGCCGCGCCGGAGAGTTGCCGTTGGGCCGTATCGACGGTAAACCTCTCGCGCACCGGCACCAGTTCGACCGCCGGGTTGACCAGCGCGATCCGCGCGGCCGCGGCCGCGACCTTCGGCTTTCCCAGAACCGATTCATCGGAAAATAGCTGGCGGTTGAGGTTGTGCTCCTCGAAGACGTCCGGATCGATCGCGGTGATGCGCCCGACGCCCAGCCGGGCGAGTTCCTCCACCACGTAGCCCCCCAGTCCGCCGCAGCCGACGACAACGGCGGCGCCGTTGGAAAGAGTACGCTGCTGTCCGACCGAAATGGTGGCTCCGTTGCGGCGGTAGCGCTCGGGAATGATTTCCGCTTCGAGCGCCGCGCGCTCGGCCGAGGCCGGATCGAGGCCCGCCGAGGCGGCGATTTTACGCAGGTCGGCCGCGCGGATGTATCCCTCGCGGGCGGCTTTTAGCAGTTCGTTTCGTATGTCCATCAGCCCCCCCCCACGGGCGGAAAGAGCGCAAGCGTCTCACCGTTGCCGAGCACGTGGTCCCCGTCGTGGTGTCGATGGTTGACCAGGATCAGCGATACCTCTTCCTCGGGAATTCCAAGAACACGCACCACATCGGCGACCGATGTCCCGGATACCATGTTCATAGTCCTGATATCGAACCTTCCCTCGCGCAGCGTTGCGAAGAGCTTGACCGTTACATGTATTGCAGTGTTCATCACCCGGCCCCCGGCGGAGCTTGCCCTCCGATGACGATACGTTATCAGGGGCCGTCCCGGGTTACAACGACAATACGCGCTTCGTCCGTATTTTTTTACTTCGGTACCCGTTTCGAGCAGGCCGTCGCAGGCCAGGCCGGCGACGATTCCGGAAAGCGTATCCGCGCGCACGATCACCCCGGAGGCGAGGAGCGAGGGCCCTATCTCCTCGAGTATCATGTTGAAAAGCTTCAGGCGCACTTTTCCTTGCCGCTCCGCAGCGCGCACCTCGCCGGAACGGTAACGTATCGCGCTTCGCATCGCGGCGTAATAGCCGCCGCGGTGCATGGTCGCCCCCACGAGTCCCGGCATGGCCGCCGAAAGCGCGAGCACCGAGCCGTCGTCCACGATCGAGGTGTCCAGGTCGTCGACCGGCTTACTGTTGAGAAATATCGTGCTGACCCGTCCCTGCCAGGGAAAAGAAAAAACCGGACGATTCAGTATAGTGTTTGCCACTGAAACAGGTATATTTATAAACGCGGTATGGACCTTTTCATCATAACCTTCGAGGCGGTTTTCATCCTCATCGGCATAGGACTCCTTGGGTTCTTGATTCTGCTGCGGCGCCTCCTCCCTGGCGACGTTTTGCCGGTCCTGACGCCCCTGGTCATCGACATAGCGATCCCATGCCTGGTTTTCTCCAGCATCATGAAAAGCTTCAATCCCTCAAACAGCCCGGGATGGTATCTCATTCCCCTCTGGTGGGGAGGATTTACCGCTGTGGCCTTCTGCCTCACCATGATACTTTCTTATTCAGTCGAGAAGCGCTTCCGTGGAGAATTCCGGGTAGCCCTTCTGTATCACAACGCTATATTCATTCCCCTGGGAATCATTACGGGCATTCATGGCACGGATTCGTCTCTCCTTGCCGACCTATTTCTTTTTACAATTTTCCACCCGGCCTTCTTTTTCAATACTAATCACCTTTTTTTCAAAAAGACCACCGACGGGGCCCATTTCTCTTTCCAATGGCGTATGCTCCTTAACCCCATACTGCTGGCATCGATCCTGTCTCTCTCCCTGAAGCTTTCCGGAGCATCGCTTCTCGTCCCCGAGGTGCTGATTCGGATTACCTCTATAGTGGCCGCAACGGCCCTGCCCCTGGTCATGCTCATCATAGGCGGTTCCATCTATCTTGATTTACAGAATCGAGAATCCTTCCGGATCCGGGAGTCCGTTTTATTCGTTATGAGCAAAAACCTCATATTCCCGGTGGTCTTCCTGGGGATTATCTACCTTATGCGGCCCTCCCACAACATCGCCTTCTTACTCATTATGGCAGCCGCCGCACCGCCTATCACCGCGGTACCCATTGTAACGGAAAAGGCGGGCGGCAACAGGGGCATTGCCAACCAGATGATGCTTTCGAGCTTCCTTGCCTCCATGTTTTCCCTTCCTCTTGTCCTGTGGGTTTTCAGCCTTTTATTCCCGCAATAAGTCGCAAAGGAATCGGGTTGATAGCATTGTTTTAATACAGGAGCAGTTATACGATTTCTGTTTATGCTCGGATCAGAATAGTACCCATCTCCGAGGTCGCTCATGGTGTGGAATATAATTTGAGCCACCCGTTCGAGGAAGTTTTTAGCTGACAGGGAAATCGTAATCTTGGAAGCGCCGCTGGCAAGTGCTTGTATTTCGGCCTCCCCCAGAGTCCGTGGTGAGAAATGTTCTTGATATTAATTTACAATTGATGCTTACGTTAAACAACTGTTACCCTTCTGCCCCGGCATATCCCTCTACCGATTTTCAATCAATAGATATTATCGCTTTTTTGTGAATCGGTAATGGGTAACATTCCACACGTTTCCGTCCCGGAAACCGAACGAAACAGTGCAGGAAAGAAAGAAGAGACGCCAGCGGTTCCACCAGGCGATCGCGTCCGCCCCATACGTTTTATTGAATACCCGCATTATATCCTTTTTTTGCCTGTCCATGAAAAAAAGCCAGGAAAGTAGCGTCTTCTCGTAGTGCCGGCCGTTTACCTTCCAGGCCCTTTCAATCGCCATATCGTCGGCGAAAAAAAGAAGGAGTTCTGTTGACGGCATTATGCCCCCGGAAAAAAAAGTGCGCGCCATCCAGTCTTCGTCTTTGTCCGCATCAAAAAAATAGGGAATCCCCTCTATTGTAAAAATGTGCACGAAAAGTTTGCCGCCCGGAACAAGCCAGTCCGCAATACGACGCATCAGTTCACGGTAATTGCGCATGTGCTCAAACATCTCCACTGAAATAACCCGGTCAAAATGCGCGTCTATAGTAAAATCATTCATATCCGCGGTTACAACCTCCAGATTGCCGAGACCCAGTTCTCGTGCACGACTTTCAATGTACGCTTTCTGTGTGGATGAATGGGAAACAGCGGTGATTCTGCTCCGGGGAAAGCGGCGGGCGATATAGAGCGATAGCGAACCCCATCCGCATCCAAGCTCAAGTACGCGGTGTCCGTCTTGAACCTGAGATCGAATAACCGTAAGTTCAAGCATTGCATCCTCAGCCCTCGTCAGATCTCTACGGATCCGGAAGGAAAGGGCATTGTCGTCCCAGAGGCAGCAGCTGTATTTCATGTGATCACCCAGGATAGTAACAAAAAATTCCGTGGGCACTTCATAATGCTGGCGCTTTGTATCGGCCGTACGCAGGGCAACAGGTTGTGTGTTGAGGACATCGATGATATTCATAAAAGCTGCAAGGCGTTCTTCCGCTCCCATTTCCGTGCCCAGTTTGTGTCCCGACAGAGATGCCCGTACCGCAAGCTTCATAAGAAAGTCCGGAACAATACCACGGTCTATGATAGCGTCGTACCACATTAATCAACTACCCCCTGTCTGGATTATACAGAATACGTCCCCCATCTTGTTATCATCGGTTTCCATTTGAAAAAGCCGGGTGCCCCCTTACCCATCAATTACTTCGAGGCTGGACCAACCTTCAATTATAAAAACATCAATAGAGAATAATAATGCTCAGCATTAATATTCCCGGACCCGGTATTAGGGGGATTATGATGCAGTTGAAGCCTGATAGGGGGTTTTTCGATATAGCACCAGCCATTGTTCCGAAGAGAGAGCTTTTTCATGCCTGATCCCGATCCTCGGCTCATATTTCATTCAGCGGACTCATCAGATCCATTTCGCGATGTGAAGCACCGTTACCTTCTGAAAATCGCGCACAATGAAATACGTAGCCACGTCAAGCTTGAGCAGTGCGCATGAAGGCGATGT
>DATIKU010000013.1 GCA_035477215.1 Spirochaetota bacterium
TAGGGTGTGACAAGTGCTGTTTGTCGACGAAAAGCATTCAGATTCAGGTAAAAATGCACTTGTAGGTTTTAAAAGATCTAACGCAACGAATTTCAGAAAATATTTTGAGCAGTATACCCTGGTTTTTCAGGAAACTGCTAAGGCATACATGCCAAAACAGGCACAGGGGTGCCGGGGGGTGTGAATTAAATTTCGGGGAATAGTCTGTCATTGCGAGTCCCGGCCTTATCGGGGCGTGGCAATCTCTTTTACTACAAAGCTTTTTTGATAAACCTCCTGCCTTTTGAGATCGCCGCGTCGCTGCGCTCCTTGCGATGACAGTTTTCACCCCGAAAATTAATTCACTCCCTGCCGGGGAATATTCCTCGCACGATATTTTCCTTGACAAAAATAAAGTTATATATATGTGTACTCGTGTATATGACTTACAATGAAAGTATAATGCATGAGGGCTCGAGCCCGGGAAAACCGCCATGACGAAACTCGCGTATTTAACGCCAATCGACGGGCCGCCAGTGCCCGCTTACTACCGGCTTCAGGAAGCCCTGCGCAAAAAGATCGAGGAGATGCAGTGGCGTCCGGGCGAGATGATTCCATCCGAGCGGCTGATCGCCCAGGAGTACGGCCTGAGCGTCGGCACGGTGAAAAAGGCCCTGGGCAACCTCGTCTACGAGGGCTACCTGTTCAGGATACAGGGGAAGGGGACCTTCGTGTCGGGGACAACGCTTCGTCGCGGCAGCCTGCGGTATTACCGCATGATGGAATCGTTCGCGGGCGAGGAGGCCGATCTGAGCGTATCGCTTCTCGGAATTTCTCGGATCGACGGGTTCGAGCCGGCGTGTTCGCTCCTCGGCCTTACCGTAAAAAAGCGCCTCTTCGTGTTGCGAAGGCTCTTTCTCTCCGGCGACATCCCTATGGTGTACAGTGTGTCATATATGCCCGAGTCGCTTTTAAAGGGACTGGACGCCTTCCCGGCGGCGCTCTTCGAGAAGGGAACGCTGTACGAGGCGATAGAGAAGCATTACGGACTGCCCTGCATCTACAACCGCGAGCTGCTTGCGGCCGCGCAGGCGACAGGGGATGTCGCGGAAGTATTGAAGCTGGAGCCGAAGGTTCCGCTTATCTCGATAGAAATGATCGCATACACCTACAGGGACATGCCCTATGAGTATCGCCTTAGCTGGTGCGCGACGAACCGGCGGCGCATTTACCGCGAGATAGACTGAAGGGGCATTCCGAATGGGCGCATCGGCGAATACTCCATATCCGGTCATGCACTGCGACGTGCTCGTTATCGGTGGCGGTAGCGCGGGCGCGATGGCGGCCATCCGCGCCAGGGAGCTCGATCCCTCGTGCAAGGTCGTGGTGCTCGAGAAGGGCGACATGAAGTATTCGGGCTGCATCGCCCGGGGAATGGACGCGCTGAACATCGTGGCCGTTCCCGGCGTTTCCACACCCGAGCTCTATGTCGAGGCAAACCGTATGGCCTGCGAAGGCATCATGGACGAACCGCCGAATTACGAGATGGCACGGCGCAGCTGGGACCTCATGAAAAAGCTCGAGGCCTGGGGCGTGTGCTTTCCCGTTGACGACAACGGCGCCTACGAAGTGCTCCAGGTGCATCCGAAGGGGCGCTTCTGTGTGACGATGAAGGAGCCCGAGCTTAAAACGATGCTCGCGGCGCGGGCGAAGACGCTGGGAGTGCGTGTCGTGAACCGCTCGATGGCGGTGGAGTTGATTGTCGAAGATGGACGCGTTACCGGCGCGGTGGCCATGAACGTGCGGACCGGCGAGATATTCGTCGTCTCCGCCGGCGCGGTAATTCTCTGCGCGGGGGGTACGGCGCGTTTCGGGCTTCCGAACAACGGCTACCTTTACGGCGTGTACGATTATCCCGGAAATACCGGGGATGGTTACTGTCTCGCGTACCGCTCGGGCGCGGAGCTCGGCGGTTTCGAATACACACTTATTTATTATATAGTAAAGGACATCAACGCGCCGCTTCTCTACATCACCCTCACCAGGGGCGCGAAGCTCCTGAACGCCTTTGGCTTCGACAAAAGCAGTGAGCACCCATCGATCAAATCGATGCTGGTGGACCACCATCGCGAGGGGAGCGGCCCCATGCGGATCGTCATGAGCCACCTTCCGGAGGAGCGCATCCGCGGCATAGAGGAGATCCTTTTTACGACCGAGCGCCCGGTGCAGGAGCGTTTTTACCGGGGCAGGGGCGTGGATTTCCGCACGGGCGAGATCGAGCTGTGGCCGACCGAATGCTTTCTCTGCGGCGGGCACGGGCTGACGGGCGTTCGGGTGAACGAGCGCGCCGAGACCTCCGTGCCCGGTCTTTACGCCGCGGGCGACACCTCGCTTGTCGCGCGTGGGCATTTAAGCGGCGCCTTCGTCTTCGGGGAGATCGCCGCGGAGAACGCGCTGGAATTCGCCCGAAAGACCGGCAGGGGAACGCCCGATTTCTCCACGGCCGAGAGGGTGAACACGCACCGCGCACGACGCCTCTCGCAGTCCGCGAACAAAATTCCGATCGAGGAATTCGAGTACAAGGTGCGCCGCATCATCAACGATTACATCGTGCCGCCCAAGAACGAATACAAGCTTGACCGGGCCCTCTGGTGGATGGACCGCTTCCGCGCGGAGCTTTCCGACGTCGTACGCGTGAGCACGGTCCACGACCTCTTCAAGTCGTTCGAGATAGAGAACATCATTCAATGCGCCGCCATGAGCGCGCACGCGTCGAAGGCGCGAAAGGAGAGCCGCTGGGGCATGTGGCATTTCCGCACGGATTTTCCCGAGCGAAACGACGATGACTGGATGAAGCACATCGTCCTTTGCATGGGCGATGCCCCCGAGGACGTGAGGGTCGTCGAAAAGAATATAATCCGGATGTGATGACAGGCATGAAACACGGGATGGCCGGTAATCTGCTCGAGGCGCTCAGCGACAACATCGTGGTCGATCGCGACAAATGCATGGGATGCGGCGTATGCGTCGAGCGATGTCCGATGGACAATCTGCGGCTTAAAAGCGCGCCGTGCACGGCGGCCTGTCCGCTCGGTGTGAACGCGCAGGGCTATGTGCGGCTCATCGCGCTCGGCGATGAGGAAGAAGCGTACCGGATATTAAAAGAGACGCTTCCTTTCCCGGGAATTCTGGGCAGGATCTGTTCGAGGCCGTGCGAAATGGCCTGCGCGCATAATGAACATGCAAGCCCCCGGATCGCCATCAGGGCGCTCAAGCGTTACCTTGCCGACCGGTTCGCCGATCACGCCGAACCCGCCACGTTTTCGTCTCCATCCGGTAAGAGCGTGGCGATAATCGGTTCGGGACCGGCGGGACTGATGGCGGCGCACGACCTTCGACTGCACGGTCACGAGGTGGTCGTGCTCGAGGCCGAAAGCGCCCCCGGCGGCATGCTCCGCTGGGCGATCCCCGTGTTCAGACTGCCGCGCGAGGTGCTCGAAAAAGAAATCTCCCGGTTGACTGAAATGGGAGTGCGGTTCGGACTCGGCGAACGGATCGACGCGGAGGGACGCACGCGACTGCTCGATGAATTCGACGCGGTGCTCGTCGCGTCCGGAGGCGGGCCTATTCGCCGTCTCGGGGTCCCCGGGGAGGGCCTCTCCGGCGTCCGCCATGCGCTTTCATTTTTACGTGCGGCTCGTACGGGATCGCTTCCCGGCGTCGGCGAAAGGGCGGTCGTGATCGGGGGCGGGAACGCCGCCCTCGACGCCGCGCAGACGGCGCTGCGCTGTGGTGCGAAGGAGGTCTCGATCGTATGCCTGGAGGCCCGCTGCGAAATGCCGGCGTTTCCGTGGGCGCTCGACGAAGCGCTCTCCGAAGGGGTCCGGCTTGTGGACGCGTGGGGGCCGATACGTTTTATCGGAGAGGAAGGAAAGCTGACCGGCATAGTGCTTCAGCGCTGTACGGGGCTATTCGACGATACCGGCGACTTCTCGCCGCGCATGGATGCCTGCCAGACGATGACCTTCGAGGCGGACACGGTGATAATCGCCGCGGGACAGGAAATGAATGATATGAACATTGGCGGCGGGGTCGATCCGCTGACGCTCCAGGTGAACGGCTCGTCCCTGTTTATAGCGGGAGACGCGGCGACCGGCCCGTCCTCGGTGGTGCATGCTATGGCGTCGGGCCGCCGGGCCGCGGAGTCGATCCATCGCCTGCTTGCCGGGGAACCGCTGGGCCTCGGGCGCACGGTGCCCACGGACGAAGGTGTCGACGCTCCGGTGCGCCCGCCCACCCGGATCGATACCAATGCAAGGCGCCCCCGGATGCGTTCGTTTAAGGGGAAGGGTGATTGCGGTGAGGTCGAATCGGCTTTCGACGCGGACATGGCGCGCGCCGAGGCGTCGCGCTGCCTTTCGTGCGGCGTGGCGTTCGGGAGATACCGCACCTGCTGGTTCTGCCTTCCCTGCGAGATCGAGTGTCCGCAAAAGGCGATCAATGTGGAGATACCGTATCTGCTGCGCTGAAATATGGTACGCGCATTGATGCTCTATCGTATGATTCAGTCTAAAAGGAGACGGTCATGGTACAGCCAATAATCGAAGCGGCGGTCGACACCCTCATCGACAGCGGAGTGGAATATACCTTCGGCGTGCCCGGCGGCGGCGCGCTTTTCCTGTACGGTCCGCTGTATGAAAAACGGGACCGGATCACCAGCATCCTCGCGCGCCAGGAGGGGGCGGCGGCCTGCATGGCCGACGCGTACGGCCGGATTACGGGCAAACCCGCGGCGCTGATCGCGCAGGGGGCCTGGGCGGGCTCGAACGCGGCTTTCGGCATACTCGAGGCATACATGGCCGGTTCGCCGATGGTCATCATCGCCGACACCAGCGATTACGGCGGCCTTGCGCAATACGGGCCCTGGCAGAACGGGACCGGGGAATACGGGGGATTCGATCTTCCGGCCATGATGCGCTCCATGACAAAGTATACGACCGTGGCAACTACCCCCGACGAGCTTCTGCACGGAATCCAGCTTGCCGCGCGCCATTCGGTCACCGGAAGGCCCGGCCCGGCCTGTGTGCTCGCGCGCATGAACCTGTTCGGCATGAGCGTGGACATGGAAAAAACGACACCGCGCCTGTATCCGGCCTCGCTGCGGGCCCGTGCGGGCGCACCGTGCCTCGGTGAAGAGGACGCGCACCGTATCGCGGCGATGCTTGCCGGGGCCGCGTGCCCGGTCATGATAGTGGGGCGGGGTGTGCACTCCTCGAAGGCATACGATGAGGTGCGCGCCATCGCACAGTTGCTTGCCATGCCGGTCGCGACGAGCTACATGGGAAAGAGCGCGATCGCCGAAACGCACGATCTGGCCCTGGGCACCATGGGAGGGATAGGCCAGGCCGCGGCCAACGAGTATATCTCGAAGGCCGATTGCATCCTTGCCGTGGGAACCGGCCTCTCGCCGGAGAACACGCGCATGCTCGCGCAGGGCTTCATCGACCCCGAAAGACAAAAATTAATCCATATTGATATAGAAGCGCTGAACGCGGGCTGGACGTATCCCGTGGCGATCGCCGCGGCCTCGGACGCGAAGACCGGGCTTGCCAGGATTACCGGTGTTTTACGAAGCATGGAGCCCTCGTTCGACCGGAGCGCGCGGCTTGCGGCCATCGGCGAGGCGAAAAAGCGCACCTGCTTCTTCGCCTGCGACGCGTACTGCTCGGACGCCGCGCCCATAGCGCCGGAGCGCGTGGTGAAGGAACTCAACGACGCAGCCGACGAAAATACCGTCATCTGTCTCGATGCCGGCAATAACCGGCAGTGGTTCGCCAGGCACTTCATGTCGAAGGCGCCGGGGCAGGTCCAAGCGCCGGGCGGCGCCGGGGGTGTGGGCTGGGCCCCGCCGGCCGCGCTCGCGGTGCAGATGCTCCTGTGCGATAAAAAGGTCGTAGGGGTGTGCGGCGATGGCGGCATGGTCATGATGCTGCACTGTCTCGAGACCGCCGCGCAGTACCGCCTTCCGGTCACCTACGTGGTGCTGAACAACTCCGTGCTCGGCAACATCCGCGATTTCCAGGGCCAGGAATGCCGCTTCTGCACCGAATACCAGACGCCGGACCTCGCCGCGCACGCCCGGGCCTCCGGGCTTCGCGCCTTCAAGGTGACCGATCCCGCAAAGATCTCCGGGGCGCTTCGCGAGGCGCTGGATTGCGGTGAACCTTCGTTGGTCGATATTATCACCGCGCCCGAGGCCCATTTCAAACTGATGTGCTGACAGGATCAGCCCCCGGGCGATCGTCTCATGCCGGTTTTTACCGCGAAGCCCGGATACGTAAATACACGGCAAGGAGAGGAAGCATGAAACTCGTGATACTTTCGCTGTTCCTGCTTGTATGTCCCGCCCTGATTATCCATCTGTGCCGGAGGTGGTCCGCGCTCGAAAAGCTCGGCCCGGCTCTTTTATGCTACGGTCTGGGAATGCTCATCGCAAATATAGGGGTGCTTCCGGAGGGCTCGGGACCGGTCCAGACCATGTTCATGAATATCAGCGTTCCGCTTGCGCTCCCGTTGCTGCTGTTCTCGCTCGATCTCAAACGATGGTCGAAACTCGCCGGACGCGCGTTCCTCTCGTTCGCGCTGGTGGTGGTATCGGTGCTCGTGGCGACCACGTTGTCCTATTTCTTCTATCATGATCGCGTGGAGGAGTCGTGGAAGGTCGCCGGCATGCTCATCGGCGTGTACACGGGAGGCAGCATCAATCTAAACGCCATCGGCCTCGCGCTCAAGGCGAAGGAGCACGTGCTCGTTCTCACCAACACGGCCGACATGCTGGTGTGCACCCCGTATTTCCTATTCATTCTCTCCTACGCGCAGAGGGTGCTGGGTAAAATCCTTCCTCCGTTCCGCTATCCGGAAAAAGGCGGTGAGACCTCGCAGACGGTCGGTGACTGTGCCGGGAGCGGCATTAAGGATTTCAATGATTACTCGGGAATCTTCAGGCCGGCCGTGGCGCTTCCGCTTGCGGGCGCAACGCTCGCGTCGATCGCCATCTTCGGGATATCGTATGCCGTTTACGGTTTCGTACCGGTGGAATTCAACATGGCGGCGCTGATGATCAGCATTACCACGCTCGGGCTGCTCGGTTCGTTTGTTCCGAAGATCAGGGCCATCCCGATGACGTTTCAGTTCGGGCAGTACATCATCATGATTTTCTGTCTCGTCGTCGGCTCCCTGGCGGACCTCGGCCAGGTGGTGATGGGCGCCCCGACGATATTCATATTCACCGCGATCGTGGTGTACGGCTCCATGCTGCTGCATGTGGTGCTCGCGGCGATTTTCCGCGTGGACGCGGACACCATGATCATCACCTCGGTGGCGGCGGTATTCTCGCCGCCCTTCGTGCCGGTGGTGGCCGCCGCTTTGAAAAATAAGGACGTCATCATCTCCGGCATCGCCACCGGCATACTCGGCTGGGTGATCGGCAATTACCTGGGGATATCGTACGCCTATCTGCTCAGGGGGCTGTTCGGCTGAACCCGTCTATTTTTTTCGGCCGGGAGCTTTTTTCCCCGCGTCTTTTTTTCCAGAGTCTTGCCCTGTCTCTCCGGTTGCGGGTGGATCGGGGATTTCACTGATGACGCCGAAGACCCTGTTCGTGGCCCGGTTGTATTCGGCCAGGGAATGGATTGTGAGTATGGCGCCGTCCGTGGCCCGTCGTATTTTAAAAGTCACATCGTATTTTTCGTTGCGATTGACCAGGCCGGCGAGTGCGTCGTCGAGCATGGCACGATATTCCGGAAGCGGGAGAATCTGAATGTCGGCGATCGTCAGCTTGCCGTCCCCAAATCCGTAGATACGCCGGGACGCGGGGGATACGGTGGCGGACCCCTGCGTCAGGTCGAGTTCCCAGTAGCCGAGCCCCGCCACGCGTAAAGCCCGTTCCAACAGGCGCTGATTATCTTTTAACTCATCCTGCGCTCTTCGTATGTCGGTTATATCGGTGAAGGTTGCGAACACACGGTAAGGCCGATGTTCGCCTTCCGTAAACTGGGGAACCGCGTTCACCGAGATCCACCGGTGAGTTTCTTCGATGGAGTGGTGAAAACCCATTATAAAATTTTCGACCGGTTCCCCGGTTCGCATCGCCTCCCTGTCGGGGTACTCCTCTCCGCGAAGGCCGGTGCCGTCCTCGCGGATGGCCCGCCGCCGCAGATCAATGGAAGTAAAACTCATCAACTGGTCCATGCTGAGTCCCAACAGGCGCGCGGCGGCGGGATTCGCGTCGATTATCGCGCCCGACGCGTCGTGATAAATGACACCCTGGGCCATGGTTTCGAAGAGCAGACGGAATTTTTTCTCCGATTCGCGCAGCTTGCTTTCGAACAACTTTCTTTCCGTAACGTCATTGAACAGCACGGCAAACTGCCCTTTTTCCGGACTGAAGGCGGTCACCTCGAAATGCCGTCTGACCCCGCCGTGATAGTTTTCGAAGCTGACGGGCTCCATGGTAAGCGCGACGGCGCCGTAGCGGTCGATCCATTCGCGCTCCGTTCCCGGAAGGACCTCGAGCACGGATTTGCCGGTGATGTCGGCCGCCCTGAGGCCGGTAAGCCGCTCGAACGCGGGATTGACGCGCAGAAACCGGTAATCCACGGGAACGCCCTTCTCGTCGCAGATGATCTCGTGCAGGGCGAAGCCGTTGAGCATCGATTCGAAGAGCATGCGGTAGTCGTTTTCACTGCGGGAGAGGGTTTCGAGCGTTTTATGAAGCTCTTCGTTGACCACCTCGAACTCTTCATTCGCGGCTTCAAGCTCCTCCATCGCCGCCTGGAGTTCCTCGTTAGCGGCGGTCAGTTCCTGGTTGGCGCGCAGCAGGGCCTCTTCGGCCTTTTTACTCTCGGTGATGTCTTCGCCGATACTGCTCGTCGCGTACGGCGAGCCGTTCATAGCGTAAAGAGCGGTGTTGTTCCACCGGACCAGCCGCGATTCGCCGGATTTAGTCAGCAGCGTCCCCTCATAATGCAAAGGAACCTTGTCGAGCTCGAGCATCTTTTGATGTGCCCGCCTATTTTCGTCGGCTGATTTACCTTGTTCGAAAATGCCGAACCAGTTGCCGCCTATCAATTCATCCTGGGTATAGCCGGTCAGATTGAGCAGGAAATCATTGCAGAAAAGGATTGTACCATTCGCGTCGAGTTGAACCGCGATAAGGCGCGCGTTTGCGAGCGCGTCGCGAAACCGTCGCTCGCTCTCCCGGAGTTTTATTACGGTTCGGTGTTTGACCCGCGCGGATTCGATGTTCGAATACAGGTCGCGCTCGTGTATGGGCTTGTTGAGATAGGCGTACGGCTGGGTGTCGCTCGCCCGGTCGACGGTCGCCTTGTCGGCGTTTGCCGTAATGTAGATGATCGGGATATCGTTGGCCCTGCGTATCGCACGGGCGGCCTCGATACCGTCCATGCTCCCGGCAAGCAGGATATCCATCAGGATGATGTCCGGTTTGAGCGAGGCGGCCTTTTCGACGGCAGCCTCTCCCGTGGCGGCAATGTCCGCGACCTCGTAGCCGAGTTCTTTGAGAATGCCCTTGACGTCAAGGGCGATGATGGTTTCGTCTTCGACAATCAAAACGCGGATCTTTCTCATGTTTCCTCGCCGGGATGATACTATGTAAGGAATATAACGCAATGAGCGATGAATGCAAGCAGAATTACCGGAAAGCCCCGGGGTTTTATGGGGTGAGAATTATAATAAGGGATTAAATTACAACAACTTTTGCCTTTTGAGATCGCTGCGTCGCCGCGCTCCTCGCGATGATGCTCTGTTCAGCCCGGATTTTAATTCACGCCGGTTTTAAATGTCAAATAATGACTTTTGGGTGCCGCCAGTAAATCATTATTGACATTTTACTCGTTTTGTCATTCACTTGATGAAAACATTTTACGCAAACTGCACCCGCTTTGCGCCACGGAGACCGACCATGAAGAGCAGCCGTTTCAAGGTTTTGAGCGACGCCGAAATAAAAACCATACAGCAGCACACCCTCGAGATCCTCGAGACCGTCGGCATCAAGGTCGAGGTGAAGAAGATGCGGCGGATGCTCGCCGACCTCGGCTGCAGGGTGGATGAGGCGAAAAAAATCGTGTATTACAAGCCCTCGGTCGTCGAATCGCTTCTGAAAAAAGCCCCGCGCGAATATATCCTCTGCGGCGCCGATTCGAGTAAACAATGGCCGATCAATCCGGATACCCGGGTCTTCGGCGGTCTGGGAACGGCCATCAACTTTTATGATCTTGAGACGGGCGACTACCGCCCCACCACCCTGAAAGACCAGACCGACCATATCATCCTGTTCGATGGGCTCGACAATATCGTCTCCAACCAGATGGATATCTGGCCCAACGATATCCCCATGCAGTGCATCCACGTGGAGGCCATCCGCTCGTGGGCGAAGCATTGCACCAAGTCCTTTGGAATGGGCGCGTACGGCGTCCTCGCGACGAAAGACATGATGGAGATGACCTCGATCGTGATGGGCGGAAAGGACAACATCAGGGACCGCCACCCGTTCATCACCATCGTGAGCATCCAGAGCCCGCTCTCCACGGCGCAGATACAACTCGAGGGCCTCATGATTCTCGCCGAATGGGGCCAACCGGCCCTGGTGTCGCCCGAGGCGATGGCGGGTACCACCGCACCGGTAACGCTCGCGGGGCTTCTTCTTCAGCAGAACGCCGAGGTGGTCGCGCATATCGTTATGGCGCAGGCGGTAAATCCCGGCACGCCGGTCATGTACGGCACCGTGTCGACGATAGCCGAGATGCGCCGCGGGACGGTGGCGCTGGGCTCGATCGAGACGGGCATGATAAGCGCGGGAGCGGCGCAACTCGCCCATTCCTACGGCATTCCGTGCAGGGCGGTGGCGGGCGCAACCGAATCCAAGACCATTGACATTCAGTGCGGGGTCGAGCGTTTCCAGTCCATGCTGCTCGCCGCGCTCGGCGGGGCGAACTACATCACCTGCGTGGGGACGCTCGAATCGACGACGGCCGGGGCGCACGAGCTCGCCGTAATAGACAACGAGCTTATCGGGATGGTCGAGCGCGCCATCCGCGGGGTGGAGGTGAGCGACATCTCGCTCGCCGTGGACGTACTGCGGCGCGTCGGTCCGGACGGCAACTATCTGATGGAGGAGCACACCCAGCGCCATTTCCGCGGCGAGCACTTCATCCCGAAACTTGCCGACCGAGACAAGCGGGACATCTGGGAAAAGGCGGGCAAAAAAGAGATGCTCGAGCGCTCGCGCGACGAGGCGAAGAAGATACTGTCGAAGCACAGAGAGCGCGAGCTCGATCCGGGGGTAGCGAAAGCGCTGGACGATTACGTGGCGATGGTCGCCGGGCGCGGCCTTGACGAATTCCTTGCGGCTGAATGGGAGGCCTGACATGTCCGCTGAACTACTGAATGAACTGCGAACGGCAATAGTGGAGATGCGTTTCGACGACACCGAGGGCCTGGCCAGGCGTGCGCTCGAGGCGGGAGTAAAGGCGGTTGACGTGCTTAACGGCGCCTGTCTTCCGGCGCTCGACGAGGTGGGCGTCCTTTTCCGTGAAGGGGACTACTTCCTGCCCGACGTGCTCATGTCGGTGAGGGCCTATAACAGCGCCTACCGGCTGCTGCTGCCCGGGCTGAAGGAGGGCGCGTACGAATCGCGGGGCAGGGTGATGCTCGGCACCGTGGAGGGAGACATCCACGAGATCGGCAAGAACATCCTCCATGCCTTACTTCAGGGTAACGGTTTCGACGTGGTGGACCTGGGGGTCAACGTAAGCCCGGCGGTCTTTTTGGAAAAGGCGAAGGAGCACAAACCCGACATAATCGGCATGTCGGCGCTCCTCACCACCACGATGCCGGTCATGAAGGAAACGATCGAGCTCTTCGAGAAGGAGGGGTTAAAGGATTCGTTCCGCTTCATCGTCGGCGGCTCGCCGCTCAACCAGCGTTTCTCGGACGAGATCGGCGCCGACGGTTACGGCGAGGACGCCCAGTCGGGCGTGGAGCTCGTGCGGCGGCTGCTCGCCTCCTGATGTCAGTGAACCGTGCATCGGCCCGGCGCGTTCATCATGCGGGATTTTATTCAGTACCCACGGGGCTGCGACTTCCGCGCGGTGCGCGTGGCAGCCATCTTCGACCGGACGGAGGAGTGTATGAATAACGGCGGACCGCTGCGGCAGCCTGCGGGCAAACCTCTCACCATGGGCGAAATCATACTCTATAATCTGGCGGGCCTCACGTTCAACCTGTTCGATACCGTCCTCTACGCGTGGCTGCCGTATTTCTACATTCCGCCGGCGGGGTCGAACCACACGCAGTACATTCCGCTCGCGGCGCTCGGCATTATCCTTGCCGGGGGGCGCATACTCGACGCGGTCACCGACCCGCTTATGGGCTACCTCAGCGACCACACCCGCTCGCGGTGGGGACGGCGAAAGCCCTACATCTTCATCTCGAATCCCATACTCTTTCTCGCGTTCATACTCGTCTGGACGCCCCCGGTGCAGGGAGAGAGCCTGGCCAACGCGATTTTCCTCGGGGCCGTGCTCTTTTTCTATTATATTTCGTATACGGGGATGCTCATTCCGTGGTTCGCCGTTCTGCCCGAGATGAGCGCGAAGAACGATGAGCGCGTAAAAATCGCCTCGGTCGGGGTGGCAATCGGGGTGCTCGGAGCGCTTATCGGCGGCGGCCTCTCCGGGCCGCTCATGGGCGCGTTCGGCGTGCTCAGGATGGCGGTCATGCTCGGTATCATAGGGCTTGTCGCCGGACAGCTCTCGCTTCTGGGCATACACGAGCGTCACCGGCCGCATCCCTACGAGGAGACCCCGCCGTTTTTCACCGTGATGCGCGAGATGTTCGCCGACCGGCAGGTGCTTTCGTTCGCGGTCATGATCATGTTCGTACAGCTCACCTATCAGCTCATGCTGATGAACGTACCCTATCTGACCACGCTCATCCTGGGGCGAAGCGAGGGGGACGCCTCGATACTCATGGGAGAGGTGATACTCTCGACCGCGGCCTCGGTGCCGCTCTGGTACCGGCTGCTCGGAAAATATCCCAAGCGTTCGCTCTTCAGGGCCATCATCGTATGGATGGCGGCGGGCTTCGGCCTGAGCTTCTTCATCGGAAGGCTGCCGTGGTTTTCGCCGTTCGTGCAGGCGATGATCGTTTTTCCGCTTGTTGCGATTCCGATCGGCGGAATGTTCATAACGGTGCTCGGCCTAATCGCCGACATAACCGACTACGACGAGCTGAAATCAGGGCGCAGACGAGAGGCGATGTATTACGGCATTTACGGTATCGTGCGGAAAACGGGCTGGGCGCTGTGCTCGCTCATCCTGGTGGGGGTCTATTCGGCGTTCGGGTACAGTACCGAAAATCCAACCGGCGTGCGCGTGGTCTGGCTGGTCTGCGGACTTTCATGTCTCGTGGGGCTTGTCGCCTTCATGCCATTTCGCCTGGGCGACAGTAAAGACGAAACGAAAGCGATTATGGGGCTGTAATATACGGGAAAGCGAGGAAACGCCATGCACGCGCTGATAGAGTCGTTGTTGAAAGAATCCCCGGTCGTCACCGACGGTTCGTGGGGCACACAGCTTCAGAAGAGTGGGCTCGCGCGCGGCGAATGTCCGGACACATGGAACTTGTCAAATCCCGACAGGGTGCGGGAGGTGGCGGCACTGTATGTAAATGCCGGCAGCCGGATAATCCTCACCAATACCTTCGGCGCGAACCGGTTCGTGCTGGGAAAGTTCGGGATGGCCGAAAAGGCGTCCGAGATAAACGGGGCCGGGGTCAAAATCTCGAAGGAAGCGGCCGCCGGACGCGCCCTTGTATTCGCGTCGATCGGGCCGAGCGGTAAAATGCTCGTGTCGGGCGATGTCACCGAAGCCGCGCTCGCCGAGGCATTCGCGGAGCAGGCGGCGGCGCTCGCTGAAGCCGGGGCGGACGGACTGGTGGTCGAGACGATGATGGATATCAACGAGGCCGTAATCGCCGTACGCGCGGCGAAGACCACCGGCTTGCCGGTAATCGCCAGCATGGTCTATGATTCGGGTAAGTCCAAAGACCGCACCATGATGGGGAACACCACGGAACAGTGCGCCGAGGCGCTTGCCGCCGCGGGCGCCGAAGGCATCGGCGCCAACTGCGGACAGGGCATAGAGGGATTCGTCCCCATTTGTAAAAAGCTCTACGCCGCGACGGGCCTCCCGCTCTGGATGAAGCCGAACGCCGGACTTCCGGAGATGGTGAACGGGGAAGTAGTGTACCGGACGGGCGCGGAAGAGTTCGCGCGGCATGTGCCGGCGCTCGTTGAAAACGGCGCCCGCTTTATCGGTGGGTGCTGCGGCACCGGCGTGGAATTCATAATGGAGATCAGGCACGCGGTTGAAGGAAAAAAGTAGGTTCGACGAAAGCGGTGAGCGCTATCGTCTCATCTTTCGCAACGCTCCGCTTGGAATCGTTCATTTCGATGACGCCGGCGTTGTAACCGATTGCAACGACGTATTTGTGAATATCATCGGCTCGTCACGAAACGCGCTGGTCGGGCTAAATATGCTCGGCCTTCCCGATGAACGGATCGTCGCTGTGGTGAAAAAGGTCCTTGTCGGAGAGATGGGCCTTTTCGAGGGCGATTACCACTCGGTGACCGGCGGCAAGACAAGCACGGTCCGCCTTATCTTTTCGCCGATAAAGGACCCGGACGGACGGCTGACAGGCGGATTCGGTATCGTGGAAGACATCACGGAACGGGTGCGCGCGCGCGAGGCCCTCGAAGTTCAAAACGCTCAGTTTGAACGGGCCAACGAGAAGTTGCAGATCACGCTGGAAGAGCTGGAGCGAATGAACGAGGAGCTCATACTCGCCCAGGACGAGCTGATCAGGGCCAACGAGGGGCTGTATGAAAACGAACAGAAATACCGCGCGCTGTTCGAGAATTCGCCGGACGCGATATTTTTTATGGACGAGCGGTTCATCGACTGCAACAACCAGGCATGCCGAATTTTCGCCGTTTCCCGCGATGAGCTTATCGGGAGATTTCCATACGAATTCTCGCCGGAGTTGCAGCCCGACGGGCGCCTGTCCCGTGACGCCGTCGAGGAATACGTCGAGGCGGCGCTTTCCGGAACGCCCCTGAGTTTTCAGTGGCGGCATGTGCGCGGCGACGGAATGCAGATCGACACCGAGGTCTCGCTCGCCCGGATGCTAATTCGGGGGGAAAAACGGCTGACCGCAACGGTACGGGACGTCACCGGGAACGTCGAGGCGAAACGACGTATTGAAAAATCGCTCGCCGAAAAGGAGATTCTCCTTAAAGAGGTACACCACCGGGTAAAAAACAATCTGCAGGTGATCTCGAGCCTGCTGAGCCTGCAGTCCCGGTTTGTTCGCGACCCCGTTGATCTCGCGATTTTCGCCGAAAGCCAGAACCGCGTGCGCAGCATGGCGCTCATCCACGAAAAGCTGTACCAGTCGGGGGACTTCTCCCGTATCGATTTTTCCGGCTATATCGAAAGCATGGTGGCCGAACTGCGCCGGTCATACGGGAATGTTGCCGGGCATGTCGCCTTCAGGATCGACGTGCAAAATGTTCACCTTTCAATCAAGAAGGCGATTCCCTGCGGACTCATCATCACCGAGCTGGTTTCCAATGCAATCAAATACGCTTTTCCGGCCGGCAGCAGTGGTGAGGTCAGGATAGCAATGCACTCGACAGGTCCGTTGACCGTCCTTGTCGTCGCCGACAATGGAGTCGGTTTTCCGCCCGGCCTCGACTGGCGAAAAGCCTCCACGCTTGGACTTCAGCTCGTAATAAGCCTTGCCAACCAAATTGGCGGTGCCGTCGAGTGTGAATTCGAAAACGGCACCTCGTTCCGGATCGAATTCCCGGGAAAATAGCCACGATCCGCCGGCAAAAGCCCCGCCTTCAGCCCGGGGATATCGATTGCGACGGGCATGATCGAGGATATAACCCGGACATAGTATCAAAATGTAATACTTTTCCGGGTCAACCGTGGACGGGAATTCAGCATTGACAATGAAAAAATTTTTTAAAAATTGCCGTTTTCCTTGTTTTCCCCTGAAAGCTTAGTTAAATTCACTTAGAGATGTAGGGTGTAGAAGGTCAGAGAGGGTCGGTAAAGAGTAGATGGATCAACAGAGTGGTCCCCCGCAGGCGAGGGGGGGTGTACCGCGGAGGGCTTATAATCCGGAACCGGAAAGATTATAAGCCCTTCGTCTTTTTTGAAAACAGAAAAAACAGCGGATCATTATTTCCGTCCGAGCGCAGGGTGCGCTCCTTTCCCGGGAGCGTTAAACTGCCCGAAATGACTTGACTGGGCTCATTACACGCCGGTAAACTTACGTGGCCGGCAGAGGCGGATAGGATCCCGGAGACGATCGCGCAATGAAAACGAAGCCATGGTTCCCAATGACGCTTGCAATCCTCGGCGTCGCGGCGTTTTTCTCCTCGTGCACAATCTGGAACGCGCGCCAGTGGGAGGATCTCGACAACAGGTCTTTTCATTTCCAGAAGTTCACCTATTATTTGAAGGGAACCGACCGCCGCACCGCCTTCGAATTCATGCGCGACTTCCCGATCGATGACGTGCTTCGCGTCGTCTCCGGGAAGCATTCGATCGTGATCGACTCGGCCGAATTCAGGGCGTTCATGGAAAATCCCGACAACGAACGACGCCTTAAGGTCTTCGGGATCATCCTGAGCGAGCGATTCTCGTGGGAAGCCGCCGCACGTCATGCCAATACGATAGAGTTCGAATACGCGAACGAGTTCGTGGGCGAGTCGACAGACACACAGCGACGCTATTCACTCATCATCAAGACGGACGGCAAGGTGCGCGCAGTGTACGGCGATACCGTCGAAAAGCGCGAAGACACAGTCGACAGCCTTTCGAGGCTGGTACAACGCAGGTAGGGGGCCGTGTTATGAAGGACGTCCCTGGGGCCGATTATTCCCGTTTCGACCGTCCGGAGATACTGTTGTATCTTTTCCATCCGCGGGCCGAATCCGGTCCAGGGAAGGGAGACGGGAGCTTCGAGGAACTTTCCATTCCCGTCGAGGGTGGGGAGCGTATCGGCGGACGTCTGTACGCCGCGGGCGTTTCGTCCCCGACTCTGTTGTTCTTTCACGGCAACGGCGAGATCGTCGAGGATTACCACGACCTGGGGGCCCTCTATACGCGCCTGGGCCTCAATTTCATGCCCGTGGATTACCGTGGATATGGACGGTCGACGGGGTCTCCAACGGTATCGGCCATGATGCGCGACTGCCATACCGTGTTCAAATACGCGTGCGAACGCCTTGCAGCCGCAGAACAAAGCGGTCCGCTCATCGTCATGGGCCGGTCGCTCGGCACCGCCCCGGCCATCGAGCTCGCCTTTGCTTACCCCGATCGCGTGCGGGGCCTTATCGTCGAAAGTGGTTTCGCACGGGTGATACCCCTTTTGCGATTGCTCGGCATTGACGCGACGCGCTACGGTATCACCGAGGAGGCCGTCTTCGACAACCCCCGCAAGATCGCCGCGTACACGGGGCCGACGCTCATCATTCACGCGGAACACGACCACATCATTCCCTTGGAAGACGGCGTTATGCTCTATTCGATGTGCCGATCGATGAACAAGCGTATGCTCGAAATTAAAAAGGCCGATCACAATTCGGTTTTCCAGTACGGTCTCAAGGACTATATGGAGGCGGTGGCGAGCCTGTCCGCGGACGCCGCGAAGGTATAGCTTCGGTCACGAAAGGCGACGGAGATCCTCCCGCGCGCCTTAATAACATACGGCAAACCGTTTCGTAAAGAAAATGATTGACTGTTGCCCGCCTGCGGAGTGTCATTTGTCTTCATGCGCCAGCGGAGCGTACGGGGCGCTTTCGCCCGGCCCGACAACAACGGAACACTGAATCCTGAATGGACCTTATCGTAAACGGAATCAAGGAGGCCTTCCGCCTCATCGTCACGCTCGATGCCGAGGTGATGAGCGTGACGCTTCTGTCGCTTCAGATATCCGGCAGCGCCACCCTGATCAGCCTGGTCATAGGAGTGAGTGCCGGAACAGCCGTCGCGCTCTCGGAGTTTCCCGGCAAACGACTGGTCGCGAGCGTCATCAACACCGGCATGGGGCTGCCCCCGGTGGTGGTGGGGCTGTTCGTCACGATTTTCATCTGGCGCAGCGGCCCGTTCGGATTTCTCGGCATACTGTACACGCCCGCGGCGATGGTGCTGGCACAGACGATCATCGCCACTCCGATCATAACAGGAATCAGCTTCGCCGCCATCCAGCACCTTCCCGAAAAGCTCAGGCTGCAGATACTCGCCCTCGGGGCGACCCGCACGCAGATGGTTTGGATGCTCATGCGCGAGGCGCGGCTTCCGCTCCTCGCGGCGGTGATGGCCGGTTTCGGCGGCGTGATATCGGAGATCGGCGCGTCGATGATGGTGGGGGGCAATATAAAGGGATACACGCGGGTGCTCACCACCGCCACCGTGATGGAAACCAGCCGGGGCAATTTCGACATCGCCATCGCCCTTGGAATCATACTGCTCATGCTCGCGTTCGCGATCAACTATATTCTCACCTCCATACAGCAGAAGGGCGGGCGATGAAGAGGCATGAATATCCCGTGCTCGAAGTGCGCGATCTGCGCGTCGTGCGCGGCGGCGCCGCCATCCTCGACGTGCCGGGGTTTACCCTCGCGGCCGGAGAGGTCGTCGCGGTGATCGGACCAAACGGCGCGGGGAAGACCACCCTGCTTTCGGCGGTTCTGGGCCTCCAGAAATCCTCCGGGGACGGCATGGTGGCGAGAGGCTCGCTGAGGTTTCCCGGGACGCCGCCCCACGTTTATCGCCGCGGTTTTTCCATGGTGTTCCAGGATCCCCTGCTTTTCAACACCACGGTATATGATAACGTCGCCTCGGGCCTGAGGTTCCGCGGCGCCTCGAGGCGCGATATCGACCGTATCGTCTCGGGGCAGCTCGAACGCTTCGGGATCGCCTCCCTTCGCGGTCGAAAGGCCCGTTCGCTTTCGGGCGGAGAGGCCCGCCGCGTGAGCCTCGCACGCGCCTTCGCGACCGATCCGGAAATCCTTCTGCTTGACGAGCCCTTCGCCTCGCTCGACGCCCCCGCGCGCGAGTCCATCCTCGAAGACCTTGAAAAAGCCCTGGCCGGCTCGCGCACGGCGGCACTGCTCGTCACCCACGACCGCGTAGAGGCGCTTCGTCTCGCCGATTCGATCATTGCGCTCGATAAGGGCAGGATCCTCCAGAGCGGCGCGACAATCGACGTACTGCGACGGCCGGCAAGCGAGTTCGTGGCCTCGTTCGCCGGAACCGAGACCGTGGTGGAGGGCCGTGTCGTGCGAAGCGGCGGCGGGATCGTTGTTGTTTCCGCCTCGGGCGTGGAAATCGAGGCCGCGGGCGAGGCGCACGGGGGGCAGCGGGTGGCGCTCTGCATCAGGCCCGAGAACATCGTCATTGCCACGGTGAATCGCGCCAGGACGAGCGCGCGCAATGCCTTCACCGGGCGCGTCGTGCGCCTGATCCCGATGCCGCATTATCACAAGGTGGTTATCGATTGCGGATTTACCCTTGTGGCATATATCACCCATCATTCGATCGAAGAGATGGGGCTTTGCGAGGGCGGCCGGATTAACGCCTCGTTCAAGGCTACCGCGGTGCACCTGATTAAAAAGGAGCGCTGACTGCATGATCGATCTCCACACCCATACCAGCGCTTCGGACGGCCTGCTTGCGCCCGCACGGCTTGTCGAACTCGCCGTCAGATACGGCGTGCGGGTCCTCTCCGTTACCGATCACGACACCGTGAGCGGGATCGACGAGGCGATAGAGGCCGCGAAAGACCTTCCCCTGCGGCTCATTCCCGGAATCGAGTTCAGCGTCGATTTTCCGCGAGGATCGTTCCATCTGCTCGGGCTGTTTATCGATCATACGAACCGCGAGCTAACGGCCGCGATCAGCCGGCTTAAAAATATACGCGACGCAAGGGGCGAGCTGATAATAGCCGGGCTGAAGGGGGCGGGGATCGATATTCCCCTGCACGAGGTGATTTCCGAGGCGGCCGGCGGGTCGCTCGGCAAGCCGCACTTCGCCCGCGTCATGGTACGCCACGGATACGCGCGGAGCGTTGAGGAGGTCTTCGAGCGGTACCTCGTCAACGGCAGACCGGGGGATGTGCCGAAGGAAAAGATTGCCCCGGCGGAGGCTATAAGGCTGGTCCGCACCGCGGGAGGCCTGCCGATACTGGCGCATCCCTCCTCCCTTGAAACGCCATCGGCCGGGGCATTCGAGGAACTGCTCGATGAACTCGTGTCGATGGGATTGATGGGCATCGAGGCTTATGCCTCCCTGCACTCCGAAGAAGAAGTTCGGCGCCACGAAGCTATCGCGCGGCGCAGGGGACTTTTAGTTTCCGGAGGGAGCGATTTCCACGGCGATCACGATGAACGCATGGGCTGTTACGCGGAGAACGCGCCCATCCCGGAGGGGCTCATCGATGAAATCGACCGCCGGCTCAAGGGTATCTCCGCCGATCGATCTTGAGAAAGGATGGCCGGCCTGACTTGCCGTAAGAGAATCCGCACCCGGAGAGGGTCCGAACCGGACCGGCGGGCCGTTGGATTCTAAGGATAAAACGGCATCGCCGACAGCCCCGCCGTTTCCTCGAAGCCGAGCATTAGGTTGGCGTTTTGCACGGCGTTTCCCGACTGTCCCTTGATTAAATTGTCGATCACCGATGTAATGAAGAGCTTGCCGGTGCGCTCGTCCACCATCGTGCGGATCTCGCAGCGGTTGGAACCGCGAACGTCGGTGGTGTTGGGTGAACTGTCGGTGATGTAGACGAAGGGCTTCCCCTTGTAATATTCGCGGTACATAGCCTGAACGTCGGCCGTTGTGAGGCCTTTGGCGCAGTCCGCGTAAATGGTCGTCAGGATGCCGCGGTTGAGCGGCACGATCTGCGGTACGAAGAAGATGTTGTGCCGGCGGCCACCGCGCGCGTTGAGCACATTCTCCACCTCGACGATGTGCTGATGCCGGCCCTCTCGGTAGGTGTTGACGTTTTCGTAGCGCTGCGGGTAGAAGTTCGACTCGCCGGGATTTTTGCCGGCGCCGGATACGCCGGTCTTCCCGTCGCAGACGATCGATGCGCCCTCGACCAGGCCTTTTTCCACGGCGGGGAGTAGTCCCAGAATCATTGACACCGCGAAACAGCCGGGGTTTCCCACAATCCGGGCTTCTTTTATCTTTTCCGCATTGATTTCCGGCAGTCCGTATACCGCCTCCTGAAGCGTTTTGGCGGCGAGGTGGGCGGTTTCCATCCCCTTGTTCGCCGCGTAGACGGCGTAATCGTTTTCGCTGCCGAACCGGAAGTCCCCGCTGAAGTCGATGACCGGAATTTTGTGTCGGAGGAACTCCTTAATAAGCGTCATCCCCGCCCGGTCTGGTGTGGAAAAAAAAGAGATATCGATGTCGCCGTAATCGATGTTTTCAGGCGTATCAACGAGCATATCGCAGTATCCTTTAAGATGAGGGAACACCCTGCTGACCGGGACACCGGCGTCTTTGCGGGCGATGAGTTGTTTTATCCTGATGCCGGGATGACGAAGGAGAATTTCGATGAGGCCGAGTCCCCCGAAACCAGTTGCTCCCACGATCAGCGCCTTCTTCATTTCAGTTTCTCCATGCGATAATGGACGCCAGCGTAGCGGCGCGGGCATGATTTGTAAATAAGTATCTTTAAGAGATACTGCGCCCGCGCGCTTTCAGCCCGCTGATTACGGCGTCGGGGCCCGGGGCGGCCAGCCTACTTGTAGACGGACCCTATTGAGGCCAGCGCCTTCTGAACAACCGGATTATCGGGATACAGCATAAGGAGGTTGGTCAGCTCCGCGTCACGCTGTTCGGCCGTGCGGGTCAGGTTGTCTACAAGTTTTTTCAATTCCAGGGGAAGGGAGTCGGGATTTTGAAGTTCGGGATACTTTTTTTCAAGCTCCTCGTAACGGGGACCGAGCTTTTTCATTTCCGTCCCAAACGCGGTGAGCGCGTCTGCGGCCTCCTTCGGGGTTTTGGCCTGTTTAACGTTCGCCACAAACCGTCCGCGCACCTCGATTATATCGCACATGACGCTCTTGATGTCCGTGTACTTGCCCGTACCGCAGCCGTTGGGGAGTGCAAGCGCCGTAATGAAAAGTAAACCCGCGATTTTCTGGTACATGCGGCCCTCCATGGTGTATTCTGGATATGTCTATATACGCAGGGAGGACCGTTGTCAAACAGAAATGACGTCAATATCGCTGGCTGGTGAAGCGCACCGACCGGACAAGCTCGATGTGCCCATCGGGGACCGTAAACGTCACGGGAAGGTAGACAAAAAAGGGATTGATCCCTATTCGGGCATGATAATATCCAATATACTCACCGCTGTCGGGCCTGCCGTTTGCAGGATTGTTGTCGAGGATGCCGAACAGGTAGATGTCGCGGAGCTCGAATGGATCGCCCACAATCGTGCTCTCCGTCGCCGGATCGCAGTAGAGCGCGGGGAAGATATTCATGGTGTGTCGAACGGTGAAATCCAGCGGCAGGTTCGCCATTCCCACGATATAGTCCATATCGGTAATCTGCATCCGTAGCAGATTGAAGCCGTTTATATGAACGGCGACCAGTATCGCCCTGTCGCCGTCGCCGTACCCGGGAAGTCCGCCGGGATTCAGCACGAACGACACCGAAGCGTCGTGGTCGAACACCTTACGTTTAAGCGCGAAGCTCCAGCCCCCGCTTTCAGGCTGTATGGTTGTAACCCCCTGTCGAAGGGCAACCGTGTTCCTCAACTCGTCGTTGTTCTGGTAAAAGCCGGCGTAATCGCCCGCCGTGGAGTCGGGAAAACCGGCGGCGTAATCCCGGTCCCAGAGCGCCAGCACCATCACCTCATCGCCCGGGGAAAGGCCCGTTTTTGAAAGGTCGAGGTCGAACGAGCTCTCCCCGCGCGGCAGTTTACGAAAGTATCGGATGGCGGAGAGCGGATCGTCGAAGACGCTGTTGGGATCGTCGGCGCCGGCGATGATGATGAATACCGGGGGCGCGTCTACGCCGTATCCGGCGGGCGGGGTGAGGCTCCCCGCGACGGACATCGCCTTACCCGAAGGCGAGGGAATTTCGAGCCGCTCGACGATGTCGAGCCCCGTGTGCCTTCCGCGCCCGATCGTTACCAGTGTGGGTATGCCCGACGGGTGCGTCGAATAATAGCCGATGCCATCGCCGGCATCGGGAACGCCGTTGCCGTTGCGGTCGAAGAGCGCCAGGAGGTAAACGTTGGAAACGGGCGCATCGAAACCGTACGGGAGTATCTTCATTGTGTATTCGGAGGGGAAGTCGTTCCTTTCGATCCGCCGGTAGCCGATAACGGCATTGAAATCGAGCGAGGAGAAATCAAGCGAATCGATATCACCGGCATACGCTATCAGTACGCAGTCGGAGGGGCCGTTCGCAACGAGCGCGCCGGAGACCGTCGCCTCAAAATCGTAGACACGGCGGTTGATGGTGATGTGTATGCCGTCATTGGCCCCTTCCGAGAGGCGATAGCCCGTGGTGAAGCGGGCGCTGTCTACGTACAGCCCGACGTAATCGCCCCGTGTCGGATAGGGAATACCGACGCGGTAGTCGGAATCGGCGAAGGCTATGATCGCGATCTCGTCGCCCGCCCGGAGGGACGACCGCGAAAGGTCTATATGGAAGCTGCGATCATTCCCGTCGACGTTGATGACCTCCGCGATAGCGGACAGCGGAACGCGCTCGATCTCCGCGAGGTCGGTCGTATTGGAGAGGACGACAAAGAACGGCCCCCCGATGTCCACAGGATCGACCTGCAGGGTCCCCGACAGGGAAAGCCGCGGATCCCCGTCCGCGCCGCATGAGGCGAGGCTAAGCGCCGCGATAAGCAGCACCGGGAATGTCGCCTCAGAGCGCATAGCGCACCCTCGCGGTGATGATGTCGTTGTCGTTGTAAAAGCTGAAGATGGAGCGCTCGGTACCGCTTCTCGCCGAAATTGAAACGTACGCGATCTCTACGCTCAGTCCGTTCAGGAAATCCCATCCCAGCGACGGCCACAGCACCATGGCCCCGGTATGCGCGTCCCACAGAAGGGTGAAGGTCGTTTTCATCCTTCCGCCGAGGAATTCATCCTGAAGGCGTACGGCAAGTACATCGGTGATGAGCGGTGGCATAATGCCGTCGTCGAAATAGCGCGACTGGTTCCACTCGACGGTCAGCACGGTTTCGCCCTCGTGGCCTTCGAGGAGGAGGCCAAGCGGAATGAAATAATTGAAGCCCGCGGAGTAAGACACGAAGTGGCCCGTACGCACCTCGAAGGGGAAGCGTACCTGGGGCGTGTAGACCTGGCCGACGACACCCGCCTTGTCGGGCGAGTAGACCGCCTCCGCCTGCACTACGACCCGGTCGAAATTCAGGGAGAAATCGACGCCGGCCATGGTAACCGAGTGGTATTCGGGGCGTACAAGGATGGTGACCGGCTCGTTCGGGGCGATGAGCGTACGCATGGGCCGGAAGACCGGTTCGCGGTCGGGGCCGCGGTAAACGCTTGCGGCGAAATCGACGCCGGCGACGCTTGCGGCGTAGCGGGCGCCGGCGGCGGCGTTTGCAAAGGTTGCGGGAAGGCCCCCGGGCTCCTCGATGCTGACGGGGAACGGGCCCTCGCGATACCTGATCTCCCAGAAGTTTCCCACAGGGGCGAGCAGCATGGGAATATGCACCGGCACCACCACGACCTCGAGTGTGGCGTCACCGATGAAAAACATGCCGCTGAGCGAGGGGACCCCCGCCTTCAGCTCGTCGTCGGCGCGAAAGAGCGCCTCCCTGAGGTCGAAGGGATTGAAATAGGAGGTGGGATTGAACACATCGGCGGTACCCCATCCGTAAATCTGGTTGCCGGCGCGCAGGCGAATGTTCCCGAAACTCTTGTTTACATAGAGCTCCCTGAAGGAGGCCTCCGCACTCCGGTCCGAGACCGCCAGGTTGCGCCGCACGCGGGCGTTTTCGGCGAATGCGTATTCCGCATCGAGCGAATCGGCCGCAAGGCCGGCGTTTCCGTACACGTTGCCGGTCGCCCTCAGATACAGGTCGTCGGGGCCGTATTTTACATCGAAATTTAATCGAAGTTCGCGCTTCTTCACCGCGTCCGGGGCCTCCTGCTCCGTGATCGCGTGCACGAGCGTTCGGAGTTCGGCGAATCCCTTGAAATCGCAGGGGATGCCCAAAGCCTCTCCCCGGCCGGTTTCGTCAGCGCCGCGCGGGTTTTCTTCCGGAGCCGAATCCGGATTCGATGTAACCGCGAAAAGCTCCAGGGATGTGAGGCCGCACGCGAAGGGCGACGCGAGCACCAGCCCCGTAACGATCAGCGCCGATTTGGCGCGAAACCGCCAGAGAATTTCCGGGTGATACCGGCGGCGTTTCATCGGCGAATACCGGTAAGGATAAATCCGGACAGCATCTTAGCCACCTCCTCGTCGCTGTAGCGATCGATCTTCAGCGACGGCAGTATATGCGAACTGGCGAAAAACGACATGGAGGATATGATGAACAGCTTGATGAAGAACTCGTAATCGAGATCCTTGAGCTTCCCGGTGCGACTCTTGCTTTCGAGCTGGCGGGAGAACCTCTCTTTCCCCGTCCCGATGAAATAGCGCATCATCCTGTCGGTGTGCCTGCCTTCGAACTCGCTCAGGTCGATGAAGATGAGCTTGAAGAGATCGCGGTTGGAATCGACCGATTTTTTTACGGCGAGTATGAGCCGGTCTATATTAAAAGGGAAGTCCTCGGTGATTTCCCGGAAGGTGCCCGATAGGGTTTCGATGAGGGCCTTCGGGTCGAGCAGCTCCTCGAAAAGCTCGTCCTTGTTGCGGAAGTGGTTGTAAATGTTTCCGAGCGACACTCCGGCCTTTTCGGCGATCTGCCGCAGGCCGGTGGCGGAAAAGCCCTGTCGCGAAAACAGTGTCCGCGCGGAATTGACGATCTTTTGTCTGTGTGTCATCCCATCACCCTAAAATGAACAAACGTTCGTTCGTTTACGGTCTAAAACATCACCCGCCGGATGTCAACAAAATTCTGAATTTTTATTGTATCCGAATGAATATCCTTGACAAACCCCAAGGCGCGCCATTGCTATTCATCCTACATGAATTTGTGAAGATTAAACACTATACACCGACTGTTGTTTAAGGCACGTATCGGAGGGGGTTCTTTCCATCAAAAGGAGAGGGCCCTCTCGCTACAAAACTGTTTTTCGACAACCGCCGAATAGTGTTGATATAGACGAGAGGGGGTCGGCCGATGAAAAAGTACAACGTGGTGATTCTCGGGGCGACCGGCGCCGTGGGTATCGAGTTTCGAAAGATACTGCTCGAGCGGAAATTCCCCATTGACAGTATCCGCTTCCTCGGGTCTTCCACCGTGGGTAAACAGATCGAGTTCGGCGGTCGCACGGTTACGGTCGAGGCGGTCGGCGACGATTCCTTCAAGGGATACGATATCGGGCTCTTCTCCGCGGGCGCTTCGATCAGCGTTCAGGTGGCCCGCAAAGCCGCTGAATCGGGATGTGTGGTCATCGACAACAGCTCGGCATGGCGCATGGAGCCGGACGTTCCGCTGGTGGTGCCCGAGGTGAACCCGGACGACGTGGATTGGAACAAGGGAATCATCGCCAACCCCAACTGCTCGACGATCCAGATGGTCGTGGCGCTCAAACCGATCCACGACTATGCGAGGATAAAGCGCATCGTGGTCAGCACGTATCAGGCGGTATCGGGGACGGGGCTAAAGGCCATCAAGGAACTCGAAATACAGGTGAAGGACATCGTACAGGAGAGGCCGATCTCCCAGCGGAAGGTATACGCCCACCAGATCGCGTTCAACGCCATTCCGCACATCGACGTGTTCCTGCCGAACGGTTATACCAAAGAAGAGATGAAGATGGTAAATGAAACCCGGAAGATCATGGGAGACGACTCCATCGGCGTAACGGCGACCACTGTCCGTGTGCCGGTATATCACGGCCACTCCGAAAGCGTTAACATTGAAACCGAAAAGAAGCTATCGGCGGAGAAGGCGCGAGAGCTTCTGAAAAGCGCCCCGGGGGTGATCGTCGAGGACGATCCCGCACGGAACCTGTACCCCCTCGCCATAAACGCGGCGGGCAGGGACGAGGTGTTTGTCGGCAGGATCCGCGACGACGAATCGATCCCAAACGGCATCAACATGTGGATCGTTTCGGACAACATTCGCAAGGGCGCCGCGCTGAACGCGGTGCAGATCGCCGAGCTCCTTATAAAAAAGGGGATGGTGAAATAGGCTTAGCGTCGTCAATCCGGTTCGGGGTAGCGCTGCCTGATCGAACGGATAAAATCGAGGTTTTCGAAAAAGACATCGATAAGCTCCGGGTCGAACTTTCGGCCCGAGAGCTTTTTAATTTCATCGAGCACCGAATCCTCCTCCCACGGCTCCTTGTACACGCGGCGCGACGAGAGCGCGTCGTAAACGTCGGCGAGCGCGACAATGCGCCCGTAAATGGGAATCTCCTCGCCTTTGATCGGTTCGGCCTTTTCCCCGACATTCCCTTCGACCGGTTCACAGGTATTCCCGTCCACGCGTCCGGGGTAGCCCGTGCCGTCCCAGTTTTCATGGTGGGTGAGGGCGACGACCGCGGCGACCTCGTCAAACTCGGACTGCCGCTCGCGGAAAAGGCGGGCGCCGAGATAGGTATGCCGCTTCATGATCTCGAATTCCTCGTCGGTGAACTTAGCGGGCTTCTTTAAAATAAGGTCCGATATGGCGACTTTGCCCACATCGTGCAGCATCGCAGCCATGCGCAAAATATCCCTGTTCCGGTCGATTGTCGGGCGGGGAACGCCGCGGCGCTGGGCCCAGCGCTCGTACAATTCGACCGAATACGAGGCAACGCGGTTGACGTGCGCCCCGGTTTCCTTGGGATCCCGAAGCTCGGCCATGCTGATCATTCGAAGAAGGAGCGTGCGGGTCATCTGCGCGCGCTGGAGGACCATGCTCGCGATTCCGGCGAAATGAAGCACGTAGGGCTCCAGTGCGCTGTCGAATGGGACAAACCCGCCCGAATCGTCCATGGCGTTGATGATCTGTAAAACACCTACGATGTGGTCGCGGCTTGTCTTGAGGGGGACGGTAAGGACCGAGGTGCTCCGGTACTGTGAAATTTGATCGTATGTCGAATCGAAATGATAGGATGCCTCCGGAGGGATATTGTATACGTCGGGCGTATTGAGTATCTCTCCGGTCGAGGCGACATAGCCCGAAAGGGACTTTCGGTTGATGGGCAGTCTGAATGTCGTGTATATCAGCTTCTGGCCGTGCGGAAGTTTTTTCCGCAAAGTGTCGTTCTGAGAGTGGCTGAATACGAGAAAATCGCCGTCGCGGATGTAGATCGATCCGGCATCGGCGTTGACGACCTTCCTCGCCTCGGAGAGGATTCTTTCGAGCAGGATATCGAGGTCCTGGATATCGTTGAGGTCGGACCCGATTCTCATAATGTCATTCAGTCTGCCGGTGTCTTTGTTCATTTTACCTCTGTGCCGCGTATCGACCCTGTCTTGATTATCGGTTATCGTGCAATTGAAAATAAGCGGGCCCGGGGCAAAAATCAAGGTGATTGGGCCGGGAATAATATTAAATGAATATTTTCGGTGACGGATACGAAAATAATACTATACCGCGAAACAGCAGTTTGATATACTATGCATGGCCTGTGCGGCGGCCCAAGACCGATGGCGCTCTATGAGGTTTCATGAAGCTCGCATTATGTTACTTTGACACTGCAGTCTCCAGAATGTTTGTGGAGAAGACCGACGAGAAGGGAGAGAAAGCGGTCACGCTCTCTTCCCCGCATAACTTTGTTTATCGGGATGAAATAGTCGCCAAAGTGGTCAGTGTCGAAGACCCCGCCGACGCCGAACTTGAAATAGACAAGGGGTACTCATTCCATGTTATTGAAAAGAACCCTTCATTCAAACCGGGAGAGGGAATTTACCAGGACCAGTTTTCATCGACTTACAAGGCCTCCGAATACGGATTCGTAATACTCGATCGGAATACCCAGAGGCTGCGGCTTATTACGCCCATTCAGATATCCAAGGACAAGGTGAGGGCATATTTCGTCATATTTCCCACCAAATTCATGAAGGTGCCGGCGTATGTCGACATCGAAAAAGCGCTGCAGCAAAGAAAGATACTCGCCATTCTCGACAAGGAATCGATCGAGGAGCAACTCTCCAAGATCGACCTCGCGCAGCCCGTGGTCAATCGCGTACTGGTCGCAAGGGGGAAAGAGCCGGTTACCGGATACGACGAGTATTTCATTCCGCTCATCAAACTCGAAAAGAAGGTCGGCAAGGTCCTCGAAGACGGGCGTATGGATTTCAAGGAGGTCGACTCCATAATCGAGATCAGGCGCGGTCAGGAAGTCTTGAAGAAGATTCCGGGGGTAAAGTCCGAAGACGGCATGGACATTTACGGCGAGAAAGTGGACGCCGCTTTCGAGGCCAAAGATGGATTCAGCAGGGGGGGGCATGTCGTTGAGTCCATGGGAGACGGATCGGTCTTCGTATCGGACATCGATGGCTGCCTCAGTCTGGAGGGCAAAAAGATCTCAGTATCGCCGTTCGCCATCATCAAGGGCAACGTGGATTATGATTCGGGCAATATCGATTTCAACGGTTCGGTTCATGTGCTCGGTTCGGTACTGCCGGGCTTTTCGGTAAAGGCGAGGGGAGACATCATCGTCGACAAGAACGTGGACGACGCCTACCTTGAGGCCGATGGAGATGTTACCGTCAAACATGGTATTTCCGGGAAAGGGACGATGAAGATCATCGCCGGCGGCAGGGTTCGCTCGAAATATATCCTGAATTCAACGGTTGAGGCGGTGAAGGACATCGAAGTGGAGGACTCCATTATCAACAGCAAGGTATTCTCGAACGACCGCATATCGGTCACCGCGCGAAACGGAAAAATCATAGGCGGCGAGATCATTGCGCGTCACGAGATAGTGGTGAATGTGGCAGGCGTGTCAAGGGAGAACATCACGAAGCTCACCGTGGGGGAGAGCCTGTTCGTGGAGAGGGAGCTAATAGAAATACGCCGGGAGGCCGACTCGGTTAAAACGGTGGTTCAGGAGATAATGCGGAAAATAAAGGCCAGTTTCGGCGAGGGCCTTTTCGAGGACCCCAAAAAGTTTCTGGCGATACTGCCGCCCGTTAAGAAGAAGAACTGCCTGCTCATGCTCCAGGAGCTCACGGCGCACAACAGGGAGCTCGGCGAAATCAATAAAAAGCGCATCGAGGTGGAGGCGAAGCTCAAGCTGGAGCGCGACCCGGTGGTCATCGTCACCGAGGAGGTGTTCCCCGGAACGGTGATAAGCATCAAGAAACGCAAGCGCCGGATAGAGGAAAAGCTCGTCAACGTGAAATTCTACGAGGATCCCTCCGACAAGGAGATCCGCTACACGGCCGCGGTGTAGACTCACTGGTTTCATATGGGCCGACTTGAAGAGTGAGAATTGAAATCCCGGGTGAACATGGTGTTATCGCGAGGAGCGCGGCGACGCGGCGATCTCAAAAGGCGGGAAGTTATTCGATAAAGCCCGGCATGAAAAGAGATTGCCACGCCCCGGAGAGACCGGGGCCTACAATGACAGACTATTCGACGTAATGCGTATCACGCCTTCACGGAAGCATTCCCCGAAGAATTTATTAATTTGACAAAACCGCGCTCTCATATATGACGGAGCTTGGTTTTCGGACTTTTCGAAAATTCCGGGCAAGAGCGGTCTTTCCCGGTGCTCAACAACTCTACCACTTCTCCGGAGGTCGCCATGGGAATGCCTGGCATTTGGGAGCTGGTTATAATCTTCCTGATCGTGCTGCTTGTTTTCGGCGCCGGTAAAATACCGAAAATCGCCAAGGACGTTGGCAGCGGCATACGCGAATTCAAGAAATCGATTACCGGCGAAGACGAAAGCGCGGATAAAAAAAAGTAGGCACGAATGCGAAGTCATCGCGAATATCTCGATAAGGCGTTACAGCACGCCGTGAGGGATGGACATTTGGGGCGGGATTCGGTCGAATTCTTCCGTTTCGTCTACTCGTACCAGGCTGAATGCATCGACGCGTACACCGGCATTGCGTTCGATGGTGACTGGGTTCGCCCCGGCGAAATGCCGATCGTCAACGGCGATTTATTCGCGATCGCACAGGGAGAAGACACCCTGCTTCGCGAAGGGATGGGCATGCTGCTTTCGAAAATCTCGGAGCTTCACTGCGGGATGGACTTCGACCCTCTGCGGGACTTTTTTTCAGTCGGTACGGATCCGATGAACCGGGCCGCCCGGGCGCTCCTTACGCGGGATTTCGGCGCCTTATCAGCTCAATCGCAGGCATGCAGTCTCGGCATCGAAGAGTATATCTTTGTGCTGGTTAACTGGCTCAAGCCTTTTTTCGCGGCCCTGGCGGAAAAGTTCGGTGCCGGTGTGCGGCAGGACGAATGGATGGGGCCGCACTGCCCGGTATGCGGGTTTTATCCAGACATGGCCAAGATCGTCGGCGCCAAAGACGGAAGGCGCTTTCTGCACTGTGCGCTGTGCGAGTATGAATGGCATTTTAAACGCATCGCTTGCACGGTATGCGATAACGAAGACACGGAAAAACTCGGCTATTTCGCCGGGGAAGGGGAAACCGCTTACCGGATCGATTTTTGCGACGAATGCAAGGGGTATATAAAGACGGTCCAGCTTGGAAAATTCCGGGAACCGGAAAACTGCGATCTGACCGTCGAAAACATTCTCACTCCGGACCTGGATGCCGCGGCGATGAAAAAAGGATACGCGCGACCGTAATTTTTTTTGCGCCATCGGTAACATGAATTTTATATTTGTACTATGCGACACATACGAAAAGCGCCGGTTCGGCTACCACGCGCGTGTGACCAGGCAACCGTCTTTCGGTGGGCGGAGAGATTCGATCCAGGGTACACCAATGGGAAACACTGAGCGCGATCGTCGCCTGTGTTGAAAATGGTGAAAAAATGCACGACCGTATCGATATAAGCAACCTCATCATCGCCGTGATCTTCAGTGCGCTGGCGATCGCCGTTCCGGTCATCTTTCACGCCATCGGTCTGGGATCCATGTTCATGCCCATGTATCTTCCGCTCGCTATCGGCGCGTTTTTGATGACCCGCGTCAACGCGGCGATGGCCGGTTTTTTTACGCCGCTTATCTCCGCGCTCGTTACCGGTATGCCGCCGTTTTATCCCCCGGTTGCGTTCGTCATGATGCTGCAACTTGCCGTATTCTGCTTTACCATCTCGCTTATGACGCACCGCTTTAAATTCGGTGTTATTGTCTCATTGGCGGTTGCCGTCCTTCTCGACCGTTTTCTGCTAATGGCGCTCTTTTATCTGGTGTATCCGCTCTTTTCCATCGATTCGCGCATAATAACGCTGTATGATCTGCTGAAGTCACTGCCCGGTATTGCGCTGTTGTTCATCGTCGTGCCGCTTGCCGTTTTGCGCTGTGGCGCGATACTGCGGAAGAATTCCCTTCATCTTTTTGAACACCGCCACGGAGAGAACCATGAGCACTGAAGCGCGTCGCGTAAAAGCCGATTATTTCCATGAGCTCGCACCGGGATGGGACGAGAAGGTGGGAAACAACGCCGGCCGGAAAGAAAAACTGCGAAGGGTTTTCGACATGATCGAAATCCGCAAGGGCGCCAGGGTACTCGATGTCGGGTGCGGTTCGGGTGTTCTTTTCCGGTTCATCGAGGAAAAAACCGGCCCGGACGGAACCATCCTGGCCGTGGACCCCGCCGAGGGCATGATCGATCGGGCGAAGGAGCTTCATCGTGATTTCGACAACATCCAATACAGCGTGGGGTTCATCGAAGATTCCGGACTTCCGCACGGGGAATTCGACGTGGCGCTGTGCTACGCGGTTCTTCCGCACATTGAAGACATCCCACGGTCGCTGAAGGTGCTGTACCGGGCGCTTGTATCCGGAGGCCGGGTCTATATTTTTCACCCGGACGATACACGGGCGCTGAATGAATTCCATGCCGCCCTGAACGGCCCGATACAAAAAGACGTGCTGCCGGCCGAGGACGAACTGCGCGTGCTCCTCGCCGATGCAGGCTTCAGGGTGCTCAGCTATATCGACGAGCCCGGCCTTAATTTCGTCGAGTGCGAAAAATGACCTCGCTGATCAGGCCGATTCTTGTCCTCGCCGTGCTAATGTCCCTGGCCGTATTCCCGCTCTCTTTGCCCGTGATTGCGACGACGCTCGTGATGTACGCGCTCATCGTTCCGGCGGTGCGCGTAATGCCGGCGGAACTGCTTGCAAGAAACATTTTTATCGCGCTGTCTGCGGTCTTCTTTATGCTAATGGCCGCGGTCTCGTCCCTGCTTCGCGGCGACATGGTGAATATGCATGTTCCCGAGCTGGGGGCCAGGATAGTCCTTATCTTCAATGCGATATTCCTCGGAGGACGATGGATCGGCAATGCCGGGGTCCTCAGGCTTGTCGATTCCCTTCCATCGGAACGTCTCAGGCTCTTCATGCTTCTGATCATTAAACAGGCCCATTCTCTTCTCGCCGCCAACCGTGTGGTCATCAACCAGCTCAGATGTCGTCTCGATATGACGAAACGGGACAGGCTGCTCGTCGCGCGCTTCTATGTTCAGAACATGGTCTACGGCGAGCTAAGGTCGTACCGGCACCTGCAGGCCGCGCTGTACACGCGGCTTCCGGAAAGGTTATGGGTTTACCATCGTCCGGAAACTTTCGGGGCGATGGACGCGCTCATCGCCGCTGTCGCGATACTCTGCGCCGCCGCCGCGGTCCTGGCGCAGTGGGGCGGAAAGTGATCGTAGCGGGAGGAGAGATGTCATGATGAAAACGCTGATTGTGCGAAACCTCAGCTACCGCTATCCCGACGGGCGGAGGGCGCTCGACGGCGTAAATATCGAGGTCGATGAGGGAATGCGTGTCTGTCTGGCGGGAAAAAACGGCAGCGGTAAAACGACGCTTTTTCTGAACATTGACGGCCTGCTTGACGGCGACGGGTTTATTTCGGTGATGGGGATAGAGCGGAGCGCGGGGACCATGGCGCGCATACGCAGAAGCATCGGGTTCCTTTTCAGCCAGGTCGAGCACCAGTTCATCATGACCGATCTCCTGAACGATGTCATCCTGAGCGTCGGCGACGAGGCGCCGGATATCGGAGCCAAAAGGAAGGCGGCGATGGAATGGCTCGAGCGCTTCGACCTTTCGCGCTACGCGGACCGTAACCCGCTGGAGCTTTCGGCCGGCGAGATGAAGCGTGCGGCGCTTGCCGGGGTGCTCGCCCGGCGGCCCGGCCTCCTGCTCCTCGACGAGGCATTGGGCGGGCTTGACCGCGAAAACGGCGAAAAGCTCGCGGCGATTCTCCGCTCGCTTTCCACCACCATGCTCATCGCGACGCACCGGCGCTTCATGGTGGAGGAGGTCGCCACGCATGTGGCGGTGATGGAGGAAGGTGCAATTACCGGTATCTATGAGAAGAAGAAGGCGTTGAAAATGAGGACCGTTCAGAAGTTTTTGTTCTGATGCGCGATGTTCAACGTATATTGAAAAGATGCCCTGCATCAGTAGAACATTGATTGTTATCGGCATGTCCCGTCTTCCCCGCTTCGGCGCCTCGGATTTACCTCCGTGTAAGCCTCGGCGCAGGCGACATCCGTGTCGCCTCCTACGCGGTGAAGCCGGGACATGCCGCAACCATTACCTGAGCGGTGTCGTGGGGAAAAGAGCGGAGAAGCCGAGGACTGTCCGAGTCTTCCCCGCGTTATCCGAGTTCCGCAGGCTTCGCAGCCTTTTCCCCACGATGCCGCATATTTGACATGGTTTATCCGGTGAGGCTACAGCGTGACCGAAAGTCCTCCCATAGCGGTAAAACCGGGCATCGGATAATATCCCTGGTTTGCTACAGCGCTGGAACCACCATAGTACGTCGAATAGTCCTTGTCCGTAATGTTGTTCAAATTCACGAAGGCGCGATAGCGCTCCATGAAGGTGTACGCGAGCTTGGCGTTGAGCACCAGGTAGTTCGAAAGGTCGATGGTACCGGCCGCGTCGTGCCAGATGCCATACACGTATTCGGCATCGAGCCCGGCGTAAATGCCGTAGCCGTCGAACGAAACGCCGCCAAGCAGCTTGTGCTTCGGCACGTAGGTAAGCTTGGCCTTGCGGTACTCGTTATCAATATAGGAGTAGCCGGTGCGCAGGCCCACCATGTTCATAATGGTATACTTCGCCGTGGCCTCAAGGCCGTTGTAGTTGAACTCATCGGCGTTCGTCCATTGACCAGCTGATGCTATTATCTTGTCATCCGCAATGATATGGTAACCTGTTATATCAAAAATTATGTCTTTTATTGGGGTGAGTTCAATTCCAGCATCGTATGAAAGATACGTTTCTGGGTCGAGGTTCTCGTTTGGGCTGGGGCCCATATTTCTTATATACAATTGGCGTACATCGGGTAGTTTAAACCCTTTCGCGACGCTGCTATGAATTTTAAAGTATTCCGTCGGATTGACGATGAGCCCCCCCTGCCAGGCGGTAAAGCCGCCGAATTTTGAGTCGTCGGTATAGCGCGCGCCGCCGGAAAGCGTTACGGCGTCGAAAAAGCGCTGCTCGACAAGGCCGAAAGCCGAGGTGTCGGTAAGATATTTATCCTTGACGTAATACACATCGGTTACGAGGTTTTTCGACGTCCCGCCCCATTTGCGCACGTCCATGCCGACCGTGATCCTGTTGCCTTTGAAGAGCTTCGCCGATTCGATCACACGCGCGCCGTAAAGCGTGTCGTCGTGCTCATAGGAATCGACATCATTGGGATACTGCTCCGCCTCGTGATGGCCGTTGTTATAGAAGACATGGATCATCCCCTCGAGTTTTTCATAGGTATTCAACACGTTCAGGGACGCGCCTTTGCGGAGAATGTCAAAGTATTCCAATGCATCGTAGGGTTTACCCTCGGCGCCGGGATCGTGAATCTCCTGTTTCATCATGAAGGCGTTCACCCCGGCATACCAGTTCTTTCCGAGCTCGAAACCGAAACGGGCCGTGCCGTTGTGGTTCATGTATTCGGAGTCCACTTCCTTTCCGTTCGGCGCGGTCTGTTCGCGGTGGCCGTCGGTCCGCTGAAAGTTGTACGAGACGCCGTAGTCGAAGATCCCCATCTTGCCCTGATGAGTGATGTAATCGTCGGTTGAATTGTAGCTTCCGTAAGAACCGGAAAGCTCGGTGCTATAACCGTCGTGCTCCTGGCGCTTCGTGATGACATTCACGACGCCGCCCAGGGCCCCCGAGCCGTACAGCACCGGCTGCGGGCCGTGCAAGACCTCGACACGGTCGATGTTCTTCATCGCGAAGAGGTCGGCGATTGGATGCCCCATGATCGACGTGGTGGTGTCGAGCCCGTTGATGAGAAAGGGGACGCCGGTGGTGGGCCCCCAGCCCGATTTGCCCACGCCGCGGATGGACATGACCGCCGCGCCGCTGGATGAGACGCCGAAGCCCATCACCCGGTTGTTGCCGGTATAGAAACTCGGCACGTTCTGGCTGATGACGTTGACGAGGTTGGTTTTGGTTGAGTTTTTGACCTCTTTGTCAGTGATGATCGAGACCACGCCGGGCTGTTCTTTTTTGTCCTTGACGATGATCTCTTTGGACATGAAGACCTTGTCCTCATCGGTTTTGGTCGTTTCGGTTGCGCCTTCGGGCGTGGCCTTCTGCGCGTGCAGTGCCGTCGCGATGAAGAGCATAATGACCGCGAGTCTGGTGTATTTCATGCGATGATGCCTCCGGAACTGTGTTATGGTGTAGGCCGGCGATATTCAGGAACACCGGGCTGACGCAGCGGCCACATGACGGTACGGCGGTGCGTGAGAGTACTGGCTCCTGATAGCGTCGGTATAATAATTGATAGCACGAAAATATAAATAGTAGCACACGTCAATTAAAAAAAATATTTTTATATACACGTAAAAATATGGCACGCGGCAGGGAAAAAGTGGTTGTAACGCCGTCCCGGCGTATAGTATACACAATGTCTTCATCGTGCCGCCGTGAAACGATATGCCGGAAATGAACAAAACATCCATCAAGAATCTCGCGATCGACGCCGTCGAACAGGTGTTCGCCTCGCTTGGAGAAAAGCCCTACCGCGCCAAACAGCTCTTCAACTGGCTGTACGAGAAGAACGTGGAGTCGTTC